>JASGFI010000026.1:0-26768 GCA_047605615.1 Edaphocola sp.
TTTGCTAATGTTGAAGTTGAATAATGAATTATCTATATTAGTTTAACAATGCCGTCAAGTTTTGTGAGTTTTTATCCCGGTGGGTTTCACGTCAAATTATCAAGGTACATAGAGTATTTCAAAGGCCCGAAAACGCCAACCGTTCAGGTAAGCAATATAGTTTCTGGCCTGTAACTACCTACGCTTTACTGCAAAAAAAATTGTAGCTGCCTAAATGTTATCTGCCGTCCTGATGAACCGCCTCATCTTCCACACGCCGAATATGGCCTCGCGCACTATGTTTTTCGACATTTTGGAAACGCCCTCTTTCCTGTCCACGAAAGTAATGGGTACTTCCTTTATCTTGAAGCCCAGCTTCCAGGCACGGTATTTCATCTCTATCTGGAAAGCATAGCCAATGAATTTTACTTTATCCAAAGGCAAAGCTTGCAATACTTCTTTTTTGTAGCAAACAAAACCCGCAGTGGGGTCTTTTACCGGCATCCAGGTAATGAGGCGCACATATACCGAGGCCCCGTAGGAAATAAATATGCGGTCGAAAGGCCAGTTTTTGACCTTGCCGCCACGCACGTACCGCGAGCCTACCGACATGCCCGCACCTTGTTCGCAAGCCTGATACAGGCGCAACAAATCGTTGGGGTTGTGGCTAAAGTCGGCATCCATTTCAAAAATGAAATCGTAACCACGCGCCAATGCCCACTTGAACCCATAAATATAGGCCGTGCCCAAGCCTTGCTTGCCGCTGCGTTCGGCAAGGTGCAGGTTGGCGGCAAATGTCTGTTGCAATTGCTTCACTATTGCCGCGGTGCCGTCCGGCGAACCGTCGTCCACTATCAATACATGGAAACCGCCCTCCAGCGACAGTACTTTGCGCACTATCGCTTCTATATTTTCCTTCTCGTTGTAGGTGGGTATTATTACTAATTTGCTCAAGCCCGGTATCTGTTTGGCAGGGTTATCGTTAATGGGTGCCTTGTTTATTTGGCATTTTTCTTCAACAGCATTTTGTTCAAGATTTCTGATATTACCTGCTTGGTGTGCAGGGCAAAGTCGGCCTGCATCATCCAGTCGTAATATTGTGGTTCCTTGCGGAACACTTCCTCTACCGCCACGCCTTTATGTTTGCCGAAATTGAACACCGGAACGCCGTTTTTCAGGATAATGCGGCGGGCATAGTCCACCAGCTCGTCGCCGCCCGTAAATTCGTGCAAGCCGTCCACCTCATGGCTCAAGTCGTCGTAACGGCTCAACTGCGCCTCCAACACGTCTATGGTGGCATTTACGTCGGCCTCCGCATTGTGCGCATTGGTCAAGTCTTTGTTGCAATAAAACGCATAGGCCGCACTTAAAGTACGTGCTTCCTTCTTGAAGAAAATCTGCTGCACATCTACCAGCTTCCTCGACTTGAAATCTATGGGTACGTTGGCGCGCAAAAACTCTTCGGCCAATGCGGGTATGTCGAATTTATTGGAATTGTAGCCGCCCAAATCGCAATTTTGCAAAAATTGTTTTAGTTCGTGCGCTATCTGTTTAAACGTGGGTTCGTGCGCCACATCTTCATCGTATATGCCGTGAATGGCCGATGCTTCTGCCGGTATGCGCATTTCGGGGTTCAGCCTCCTGACGTAACGTTCGCGGCTGCCGTCGGGCAACAATTTAATGACGGCAATTTCTACTATACGGTCTTTGGCGGCATCTACGCCTGTGGTTTCCAGGTCGAAGAAAGCAATAGGGCGCTGCAAGTTCAAATGGGCCATTTTGGCTTACTGTTTTTTTTGAAAAAATCCGGGTAAAATTAGTTCAAAAACCCGAAAGGGCAAGGGCATATTTAGGGCAAGGAAAATTAAGCGGGGACAATGCCGCCGCATTGTTTGCCAGTATAAAAAAAACGGCACACTGTTGTAAAAAGGATGCCGTTTTTACCCCTAACCGAAAAAATGAGCAATCATCGTTTTGTCAAAATGTGTGCAGTTATACTATTTACAAAAAATAGATAGTCCAATTTTTAGCCCCCACCCCGTCCCCTCTCCGGTTGGCTACTGTGTACCCACAAGTGTTACCTTTGCAAAAAGCTACAGGCATGGGTCATATACACAGCACGATGCGGTTGGATTTTGGGGGCAAGTTCGGCGACAGGCGGCTTGCAAAAAGGGGGCTTCTTTAATGAGCGGATTGTTCAGTAGTCGGCACAGCGGCATTCGCCATCCGTTCGATGACCGTGCTTCGCAAAAAGCCCCTTGCCGCTTTTTCAACAACGAAAAAGTGACTGGGCAAGAATTGGTTTCGGCTTGCCGGGAAAGCACGCCCCGACTGTGTGCGGGCAAGCATATTTTGGTGGTGGACGCCACCACGGAAATCAATCTCCAGGGCCATGCCGGGCGGTTACGGGAAGCAAGTGGCATTGGGCTTGTGGGCAACAACAAAGACCTCGGTGTTTTTGCCCATTTGGGCTTGGCGATAGATATGGAAGCACATCAGGCAATAGGTTTCAGCAGTATGCGGTTGTGGCATTGGGAGGGATATCGACAAGGAAGACAAGCACGGCAGGAACTACAAGGATTTACAGGTAGAAGACAAAGAATCCTACAAATGGATACAAAGTGCCACGGAGAGTAAAGTTACATTGGCTCAAGTGGCAAGCATCGCCATGGTGGGCGACCGGGAAAGCGGCTTGTACGAACCGTTTTGCGATGCAGCCGACATGGGAGTAGATTTGGCAGTACGCAACCGCGCCGACCGCAAGACGGCAGAAGGAAACAACCCATACGAACAACTTCAAAGTGCCGCTTGCTGCGGCGAACACACCATATCTCTCATGGGTGACATACGCAAGCAAACCGTCAAACGCACAGCGAAACTGGAAGCAAGGTTCAAGGAGGCAACGCTGCTGAAGCCCCAAAACAAAAAAGACGACCGCCGCCGCCGACAAAACCTGTGGACAGTGGAAGCCAAAGAATCCGGCAACGGCAAGGGAATATGTTGGCGGCTACTGGCCACGCATGAACCCAAAGACTATGCCGATGCCGTCCAAACCATGGAGTGGTACGGGATGCGGTGGTACATGGAAGAAGTCTTCCGACTTTTAAAAAATAAAGGCTATAAAATAGAAGACAGCCAAATTGGGCGTTGCGCAAACTGACGGTATTGCCGTTGCAAACGGTGCTTCGGGTGATGCAAATGTTGATAGCTCATGGTTCGGACGAGGAGCTGGATGCCCAAATGGCTTTCGGCGAAGACGAGATAACCGTGCTGAAAAATGTACAAACCAAAACAGAGGGCAAAACGGAGAAGTTGAAAAACAAACATCCCACAGGTACGCTCAAATGGGCCACATGGATTCATCGCAAGGCTTGGCGGCTGGTCGGGTTACGAAAAACAACGTCCGCCCGGACCCATCACCCTGAAAAACGGGTTGGACAAGTTCAACGCCATCTATTACGGCTGGCTTCTCGCAAAAGATGTGGGTACACAGTAGGCCGAAGGGGGAGGGGGACGGGGGTGCTGGCGGGAATGTGGGTCATAGATTGGGATTTGAAAGGTGTCCACCATTGCACATTTTTACCCAGCGTGAAGTATAATTATGTTAGCGGTTGCTTTTTAAAATCAAAAGTTTAGTTGTACCATTGTCGGATATTCTTATCACATTTTTATCAACTTTTTCCTATTATGATTAGAAAGAATATCTGTTTTTCTGCGTTAATGGCCACAGTAAGCATGACTGTTGCCCAAACATACCAACCAAGTTTTTTTATTGAGGAATAACCAATTCATTGAAGACAATTTTGAGGTATTGGACTCTTCGGGTTGGTTACTGGCAAATCCTCATTCTGATTTGCCTGAAACCAATTTTTTGACGCTATGTAAAGATATATTTAGGAACATCTATTATTTGTACACTCGCCAAGGAAATTATTATAAACTTGTTTCTTTTGTTAAACAATAATAAAGAAACAGCAAAATGAAGATAACAACTTTTTTATTCCTTTTTGTTGTATTGTCAACTAAAGGTTACAGCCAGCAGTTAGAGCATTCCTTATCCGTAAATGCGGCTATTTACAATAATTACTTCAATGGTGAAAAAGAACTTTTTGGCTTGAGCAAAGTTTCTTTCCTGCCCGGAATTAGCTATAAAATAGGGGTGTAATGGACAAAATGTAGGCTTTTTTTTGCTTGATTGTTCATTTTCTGCCAATACTTTTCATCTTTGTTTTACCAAGCAAAACAGAGGCAGGCTCTGCTGGAGAGTAAGTGAGGAGAAAGCGCAGCTTTAGACGAAACTTACGGGCGAAGCCCTGCCAAGGGATAGCTTGTGGACGACGAATGTCAAATAAAACAATAGCCTCTTTTGGGGCTATTTCATTTACATTTAGAAGTTCAATATACCTTGAGAAACCCATCTATAAACTTTTGTTTTCTGGCTATTGACAAGCCATTATGATTGCGTAACCTATCCTTCAAATCTGCAAAAATTCCATCTATGGCATTGGTGGTGCTAGGGATATCCAAAGCCATATTGTCATACCAAGCAAACAAGTAAGGAAGGTTGTTTTTGAGGCTCCCATAAGCACTCCTTGGCCGTTTATGAACGTATCTTTTCTTGCCATTTTCGTCTACTTTTTTTTCGTTTAAAAATGATTCCCACCTGCCAAACCAATGTTGTGATCCTCCTGTAAGACTTTCTTTATCGGTATGTACCAATAGTGGGACAAGCTCCCACGACTCTTTGCCCGCTTGCATTTTTGGCTTTTTGGTTAGATGGCGTCCAATGGTCGCTACTTGGTGAAAGTTGCACATTTGAATGGGGATATCATTGCCAAATAATTCGAACAACCCCTTCCTTCCATCGCAAATGATGGATTGTAATTTTATGCCTCGCCTCGCAATTCCTTCCACTCCTTCCAAGTACAATCTATTGGTTTCCTGCTTCACATATTGCCCCCATGATATTTGTCCGCTAATGGCATCCTTAAAAACCATTACGCCAAACTTCCTTCCAAAATAAGTGGTGTCGATTAGCAAATAGACCACCGCAGGAAAGGTGCTTGCCCGGACAGTTTTTACGGCATCTGTTTTGCGTTGAATAGTTTTTATGGAGCATCCATATTTTAACGAAAGCTGGGCATAAGCCTGCTTGCCCGTTGTGTATTCTCGCCAAAGCCCGTTTCTATTTTCCCGTCTCTAAATTGCTTGCCGCAAGCAATACATTTATGCAACTGGATACCCGAAAAACTACCGTTTTTCTTCGTGATTTTTGACTGGCAGCAAAAGTACTTTTTTCCATTTTTTATCCAATTTGGCTCAAAGCCATATCCAATATGGGTTACAGCGTTTTTTAGCCTACATTTTGTCCATTAACCCAAAATTCACGAAATAAGTCCTTTTCTTTTTCATCGAAAAGAGCCACCCCGTTTCGGGGTGGCTCTTTTCGATGAAATGTGAACAGTTGGGCCAGATGAATTTACTTATCGTTTGGCTCCACCGGCTCCGGCCGGCTTGCGGCCACCTTGGCCGGCATTGCCGCCACCGGCGGTACTGCGGCGGCTGCGTCCGCCACGGGCACCTTTCTTGCCTTCTTCTTCGTCCAAGTCCAAGCCGCGTGTGCGCTCCACAAATTCATCTTCACCTTCTTCGTTTTCAGTCTCTTTGTTTTGCGCACGCTCTTCTATGCCTTCCAATATGGCAGCTATCAGGTAATTGGTAATGATGGCTATGGACTTGGTGGCATCATCGTTGGACGGTATGGAAAAATCTACTTTGGTAGGGTCGCTGTTGGTGTCCACCATGGCAAAGGTAGTGATACCAAGGCGTTTGGCTTCGGCCAGGGCTATATGCTCGTGGCTGATGTCCACCATGAATATGGCGGCAGGGGTACGGCCCATTTGCGCTATGCCGCCCAGCACTTTTTCCATTTTTTGCTTGCTGCGGTCCAAGGTCAGGCGTTCTTTTTTGGTAACGCTGTCCAAGCTGCCGTCGTTCAGCATTTTTTCGATGCTTTGCATTTTCTTCACGCTCTTGCGTATGGTTTGGAAGTTGGTAAGCATACCGCCCAACCAACGTTCGGTAACGTAAGGCATGTTGGCTTTCGCGGCGGCTTCGGCCACTATTTCCTTGGCTTGTTTCTTGGTGGCAACAAACATTATTTTCTTGCCGCTTTTGGCTATGGATTTAAGCGCGGCGGCAGATTCCTGCAGGCCTTCAATGGTTTTGTTGAGGTCTATGATGTGGATGCCGTTCTTTTCGGTAAAGATATATGGAAGCATCTTGGGATTCCATTTTTTCTTTTGGTGGCCGAAGTGGACACCGGCTTCGAGCAACTGCTGATGCAATGATTTATTTTCTTCCATTGTCGGAAAATTAATTTTGTTATTAAAATTTGATATAAAGCCCTTACCGGGCCAATAGGATTAACGTTTAGAGAACTGGAAGCTGCGGCGTGCCTTGGCTTTACCAAATTTCTTGCGTTCCACCACGCGCGGGTCGCGGCGCAACAAGCCTTGTTTTTTCAACGCAGGGCGATATTCTGCATTTACTTCGCAAAGGGCGCGCGCTATGGCCAATTTAATGGCTTCGGCCTGACCTTTGGGGCCACCGCCTTTTACGTTAACCAATACATCAAACTGGTCTGCTGCTTCGATGGTCTTCAGCGGCAGTTCTACCTGGTTTTGCAGGTATATAAGTGGGAAATATGCTTTATATTCTTTGTCGTTTACTTTTACCTCGCCTGTACCTTTGCTTAAATAAACGCGGGCTACGGCTTCTTTACGACGGCCTACAGCATTTGTCTGCTTTTCCATTTAATTGTTGCTTGTTATTTGAGGCCCCAATGAAAGGGCATTGGGATTAGTATTTAAATTCTTTGGGTTGCTGGGCAATGTGCGGGTGCACGCTACCTTCGTAAACGTAAAGTTTTTTGTACATGGCACGACCCAAACGGTTTTTGGGCAACATACCTTTTACGGCACGTTCTATCACGGCGTTGGGGCGGCGTTTTATCAGGTTCTTGGCCGCTTCGTGTTTTTGGCCGCCGGGATAACCGGTTACGTGTTGGTAATCTTTATCTTCCAATTTGTTGCCGGTCAATATCACGCTGCCGGAGTTGATAACGATTACGTAATCGCCACAATCGAAGTGGGGCGTGTAGTAGGCTTTGTTCTTGCCGCGCAATACCGCCGCGATTTTAGAGCTGAAGCGACCCAAGGTTTGGTTGGTGGCATCAGCTATCCACCACTCGCGCTTAACGATTGTTTCGTTGGCCGACTTGGTTCTGTAGCTCAATTGTTTAAGAGACATTGTAAGGTTGCTTTTACTTTTTGTATAATGCTTTGACCGTTCGGTTGCGTTTCACAACGGCATTCTTATTTTCAAACGGGAGCGCAAAGGTAATTTTACCTTGCAAATTTACCAAGAAATTCATTAACTTTTTTTCTGAACCAATTAGAACAATTTGATTTTCAATAAAAAAATGTACTTAAAAAATAAATTCGCACTGGTATTAAATGGTGGTTTTTTGGGGATACCCCCTGTTTTGTCATGCTGCAAGGGTCTATTTTTAGATGCATGCAGCGTGACAATGGGGAGTGTGGATTTTAGATTTCAGACTTTGAACCTATATGTTCTTCGCTCGCTCTTGTCACCCTGAAAGGGTCAAATGCCGGGTGCTTTATAGACGCTTTCAGCATGGGTCTCCCTCTCTTGTTTGCTTCTCCCTCTTGTCATCCTGCAAGAGCCTAATTTTAGATGCTTGCAGCACGACAAGCAGGAGTGAAAATGATTGAAGTGAAAATTTGAACTTTCAAATGCACCCCGGCAGTCAGCCCCCAAAGGGCAAAATACCCCCACCCTACCGCACCACCTCCAGCCTCTTTACCGCCGTGCCGTTCCGGGTGGCTATGCGCACCACGTAGCTGCCCGCCGACAATCCCTTGGTGGACAGCGTTTGCTGCCCGGCTTGCGGCTGGCTTACCCGCAGCACCAATTGGCCCAGCATGTCGTACACCCTTATGCCCAGCATGGGGTCGGCGGCATCGGGGGCCAGTATCGTCACCATGTCGTTGGCGGGGTTGGGGTACAGTTCCAGCCTTGGGGACAAGCCTTCGTTGCCCGCTATGCCGGTGGCCGCCACGTCCCACACGTCCACCGTGCGGCTACGGCTGGCCGTGAGCGTGTCGCAGGTGCCCACGAGCGTGGCCGTGACGGTGTAGATGCCGTTTTGGGCGTAGGCGTGCTGCACCTGCAGCCCGGTGTCGGCTTGGCCGTCGCCGAAGGCCCAGTAAACCTCTTGGAGGTTGGCCGCGCCCACTATGTCGAAGGTATAGGTGGCCGTGTCGCCGTGAACGGCGTTCAGCGCGCCCGAGGGGCCGTCGCGGTAGGCTACCGCGGCCTCGTCGTAGCCCACGCAGCCGTGCGCGCCCGTCACCTGCACCCAGTGGGTGCCCTCGGTGCTTACGGTGGTGCTTGCCGTGGTGGCGCCGTCGTCCCAGAGCCATGCCGCATAGCTGCCGTTGGCGTACAGGGTGATGGCGTCGCCGGGGCAGATGGCCGTGTCGCCGGGCGCGATGGCCACCGTGGGCAGCGGGTAGTTGCCCACCACTATGGTGTCCCTGCCCAGGCAGCCCAGTGCGTCGGTGGTGCGCACCCAGTAGGTGCCCGCCGCGCCCACGGTGCGGGTGGACTGGGTGCTGTTGTCGTCCCACAGGTAGGCTACGGCCGTGGGCTGCGGGTTGGGCAGGCTGAGGTACAGCCCCGTGCATATCGAGGTGTCGTTGCCCAGGCCGGGTATGCTTGCCTGGTAGAAGCCCACGTAGATGCTGTCGCCGGCGGTGCAGCCTATGCTGTTGGCTACGGTCACGGAGTAGGTGCCGGTGGCGGTCACGGTGCGGGTGGACTGGGTGCCGTTGTTGTCCCAAAGGTAGGAGGTGGCCGCATTGGGCGAGGTGCTTACGCCGAAGGTGTAGCCCGCGCCGAGGCAGATGGAGGTATCGGGCGGCAGGGTGGCCGTGAACACGTAGCTCGGGCTGAAGGTGGATTGCAGGGTGTCGTTGCCGTTGAACACGTCGGGCGTGCCGTTGGGGAAGCCCACCCATGCCTTTATGGTGTGGCTGCTGCCGGTGGCGAAATACACGTTGCCGAGGCTCACGGTATCGAAGCCGAAGGCGGCCATGTTGTTCACGTGGTATATGGTGGGCTGCTGCACGCCGTCCAGTTGCCAGTACACCCGCATGGAGTCTATGGCCTGGTTGCCCGCGTTCTGCACCCGCAGCTTCACGGGGCGGTAGCCGCCGCTGCAGAAGCTGCCCGTGGGCGACACGAACGACGATGCGGCCACGTTCCAGAAGGTGTCCACGTCGAAACCGAAAATGGGGGCCCATCTAGCACTAGTATAGGCGTTTATGTGGGTACTCGTGGAATCATAGGGAGGGTTGCCGTAAATGAAATTAAGTTCCGATTGCCAAAGCAAGAAGCCCGTACCGGAAAAACTGTCCCTGGTTACCTCAAACATGAGGTGAATACCTTGAGTGGGGTCGTAGGCAAAAGCCGAATCGAGGTCGAAACCAATCCAGGTACCCGAGTCTATATTGGTCAACACAAGGGTGTCGCGGTGGCATACCTGCTGCATACCGGTCATAAAACCATTGCCCCAATACCCTGGTACATATGCATTGCCTGATGTAGAGCCATACTGAAACTTCAAGGTGAAATTGTAAACCACCACGGTATCTATGTCGCTTGCGGTATAAAAGTACGCCCTCGTTATGGAAACGGCTTGGTTGACGGAAGGGCTTATGTAGGCAGATGGGTAGTTTGATGGTCCAGTGGTCCAATTGTTCAGCCAAAGGAACCATTGCCCTCCTTGGTAGGCGGTATCGTGAAATATTTGGGGGAATCCTTGCGTAGATGCATATGATATATTGGATAGGTTATTAAGGGAAGGGTGCATATTGGCATATTGCGGCTGCTGCGCCGTAACGGTATGGCCGCACCATACGGTGGCGGCCAGCAACATGCAGCAAGAAATGAAAAAGCGTATCATGACATTTGTATTATTGAAAGGAAAAATACCGGGAGCCATTTGGGCTTCCGGTTGGGAATACATACCGCACACCGGGTAGTTTTGTGCGTTTTATTGGCCTCACCCCGGCCCGGCACACTATTGAAGCCCCCACCCCGACCCGCCCCCGAAGGGGGCGGGGGACAGGAGTGCCGACGGGAATGGTGGTAGGTCTGCATTTGAACGATTTCCATTATTGCACATTCTTACCCGGCGGGAAGCATAAGTTTTTTTATTCGGGCAAGGCTTTGGCTCAGCGCAGCTTCACGGCCTTGAGGGTGGCGGTGCCGCTGCCGTCGGTGGCCGCCAGCTTCAGCAGGTAGCTGCCCGCGGGCCAGCCCGCGCTGCGCAAGCGCAATTGCCCGCTGAGGGCCTGCACCGTGCCGCTGGCTTGCCACAGGCCGCGCCCGGTTATGTCGGTAACGTCCAAATCCAAGGTGCCGGCGTAGGCGGCAGCAAGGGCAAAGCCAAGGGTGCCGGGGTTGGGGTACACCGAGGCGCCCAAGGTATTCTTGCCAAGCCCGCCCAGCCCCAATGGGCGGAAGCTACTATAGGTATAGGGTACGGCCTTGTAACCCATCATATAGCCGGAGCCGGAACTGTTGTCGTACCCGGTAAAGGCGGCAAAGAGGCCGAAGTGGCCAAGGGTGTTGTTGCCCGAGAAGGACACCGAGGGGTAGTCGGAGGTGTTGTCCACGTCGTCATTTACGACGTAGTACTTGGTATCGTCCCATGCCAAGTCCATGTTCCTGTCCACTTTCAGGCCTATGTAGCCGGTGCCGGTGCTGCTGAGGTTGGTGGGCTGCTGCCACGACTGGAAGTACCAGCCGTAATACACGCCCGCATTAATGTCGAAGTCCCAGTCGCCGAAGGCCAATACCGGCTTCAGGTTGCGCTGGGGGTTTCCCGATACGGACATGTCGGCAATAGAGGAGAGGCCAGTATAAGGAGCACTGCCATCATTTAGATATCTATGGTACGTGCTACCGGTATAGTCATCGTTCACCCCGGTAAATATTTTCTGTTTGGAATCCACCTCCTCCATCACCACGTAGCCCCAAACCGTGCTGCCGGCTACCTCCAAATAATCGGGCGCATCCATGCGGGGCAGGTTGTAGGTGCCGGTGGTGGTCTGCATATCAACCACGGTCGCGGACAAAGGGGACCCGGCGGGCAAGGCTGTATAGGGCAACTGCAACACGAACAGCGAGCCTTTGTCGGCAGTGGTAAACACCGGATAGACATAGGTTTCGCCTCCGCTCGATTGCAGGGCAATATCGGGCTGGGCGAAGTCCCCGGCAACGTTGTCGGGCAGCAGTTGCGTAGGCTCGGTAAAGGTAAGCGAAGCGAAGGAGAACGTACTGGCATATATGCCGTTGTCGGCCTCCCATATAACCGCCGCCTTGTTTTCCATAGGCCAGGCATCGTTCCTGATGCGGCCAAAGGGTACGTCCGACACGATGCCCTGATAACCGGCGGCAATGGGGGCATTGGCCACTACCGGGTTTAGTTGGGGCAGGAGCAGCCCGGTTGCTGTTATTGTACTCGACAACTGGTACACATCGTATTCGAAGCTGTTGCCGCTTATGTCGTAGTAGGTAAGCAAGAGAAAGGGCACGCCACCTCCCGCACAGGCATCGGCTGTCAGGATGGCCACTTCGAGGCTGGCCCTGTCGCCAAAGATGAGATTGGTTTCTGCCGTACCGCCCGTATTGTCGGTAATGGTCACCGCCAGCCCCGATGAACCGGAAAGCCCTTCGTCGTCGTCCCATGTATAGGCCCCGATATAACCACCACAATACGCCACGCTATGCGCCGATGTGTTGGTGGGCGCCGGCTGTGCCAATGCCGACGGATATACGTAATCGGCGATGGTGGCCGCTTCAAAACTTTGCGCCCGTGCCGCCCTGCCGCCAAAGGCCAGCAAGGCGAACGAGAGCAGCACTGCCCTTGCCGTTCGTGGGCGCGGTGCGGAAAACTGTTCCATGATTAATTTGTTTTTGACGGTTAACGAATACTGTTCAACCGGTTTGGTACGCCGCCCGAATGTGGGCGGCGTGCAGCCGGTGGGTACAAATGTAAGTAATCTATTTTGTAAATGCAAGTGTGATGTGGGGGTGGCGGGTGGTTCCTGAAGGCTTGTTTTTAGTTCCTTTCAGGATGACATTACTTGCGGCATGACAAGAGGGAGTAATATAGTTGCTTGCAGCATGACAGTACTTGCGGCGTGATAATGGGAGTGCCGTAATTGTTTGTGCAATCAAATTTCCCTTGTGCCTTTGCATACAATTATTTGCCCCACAAAACTATCTGGTGTGCAGCGTATCTACGCACAAACGGCAAGCGATGAGGTTTGCCGTTTGCATGGGTGTTCTTTTGCGGCAATTAAGCCTTCATTGCTTTTGAATATTTGTTGCGCTCCACCTCGTCCAACAGTATTTTGCGGAGGCGTATGCTTTGGGGCGTACATTCTATGCACTCATCCTGCTGAATGTATTCCATGCACTCTTCCAATGTCAACTGTATCTTGGGGGCAATGCTGGTGGCGGCATCGGAACCGCTGGCACGCATATTGGTAAGTTTCTTGCCTTCCACTACGTTGACGTTCAGGTCGCCGGGCTTAATGTGCTCGGCCACTATTTGCCCAGCATATACTTCCTCGCCCGGGTCTATGAAGAACGAACCGCGGTCTTGCAATTTATCTATGGAATAGCCGGTGGCCGAGCCGCCTTGCTTGGCTATCAGCACGCCATTGCTACGGCCGGGTATGGGGCCTTTCCAAGGTTTGTATTCGCTGAAATTGTGCGCCATTACCGCCTCGCCGGCAGTAGCGGTCAACATTTGCGAACGCAAGCCTATCAGGCCGCGAGAAGGCACGTCGAACTCAAGGTGCTGCATTTCGCCCTTGCTTTCCATAATCAACATTTCGCCTTTGCGCATGGTTACCAGGTTGATTACTTTGCTTGCAAATTCATCGGGCACATCTACCACCAGAGTTTCGTAAGGTTCGCATTTTTGGCCGTTTATTTCCTTGGTTATTACCATTGGCTGGCCTACGGTAAGCTCGTAACCCTCGCGGCGCATGGTTTCTACCAATACCGACAAATGCAAGATACCCCGACCGTAAACCAAAAATTTGTCGGCATCTTCGGTATCTTTGACACGCAAAGCCAGGTTTTTTTCCAATTCCTTCATCAAGCGGTCGCGCAGGTTGCGGCTGGTGACAAATTTGCCTTCGCGGCCAAAGAACGGCGAGTTGTTGATGCTGAACTGCATGTTCATGGTAGGCTCGTCGATAGCGATAACGGGCAGCGGCTCGGGGTTTTCAAAGTCGGCAATGGTTTCGCCAATCTGGAAATCTTCTATGCCCACCACGGCACATATATCGCCGGCGTTCACTTCGGTTACTTTCTTCTTGCCCATGCCCTCAAAGGTATATAGCTCCTTAACCTTGCCACGCACCATGCTGCCGTCAAGTTTGCATAGTTGTATGTTTTGGCCTTCCTTAACCGTACCGCGACTTACGCGGCCTACGGCTATGCGACCAAGGAAAGAAGAGTAATCGAGCGAGGTAATCTGCAATTGCAGAGTACCTTCGGACACTACCGGTTCCGGCACGTATTCCAATACGGCATCGAGCAACGGGGTAATATCTTCGGTTTGCGCAAGGCTGGTATTGTACCAACCTTGCTTGGCCGAACCGTACAGCGTGGGGAAATCCAATTGCTCTTCGGTAGCGTCCAGCTGGAAGAACAAATCGAATACTTTGTCGTGCACTTCGTCGGGACGGCAGTTGGGTTTATCTACTTTGTTGATAACCACTATGGGGCGCAAACCGAGGCCCAGGGCCTTTTGCAGCACGAATCGGGTTTGCGGCATGGGGCCTTCAAAAGCATCTACCAGCAAGAGTACGCCATCGGCCATTTTCAATACGCGCTCCACTTCACCGCCAAAGTCGGCGTGGCCCGGGGTGTCTATTACGTTAATCTTAACGCCCTTGTAAGTTACCGAAATATTTTTGGCCAAAATGGTGATGCCACGCTCGCGCTCCAGGTCATTGTTGTCCATGATGAGTTCGCCGGTTTCCTGGTTATCGCGGAATACCTGCGTGGCGTGGATGATTTTGTCCACCAATGAAGTTTTGCCATGGTCAACGTGTGCAATGATGGCAATGTTGCGGATGTTCATAATATTTGTTGTGAAAGAAAAAACCAAGCTGTCGCCACAAGGATGCCTAAATGTTTTTTCTAATGTTTCCCTAAAAAGGTGGCAAAGGTACGGAAAAATAATGAAGCATTTCAGGGAAAAAAATTTGGGGGCAGATGAAGGTCGTATTACATTAACCATTTTATTTTTGTCCCAATACCAAATATGCGCCCTTCGTACTTCGTCTTTTGATTTGATAAGATTTAATTCCAACCTTGTTTATGTTATGAAATACATTTTTCACCTTAGCTGTGTTTTGGTTCTCAACTGCAATGTGCCTTACGCACAAAGCAGACATGAATTTAGGATTGCAGGAGGCATTGGGCCATCGCCAGCTATCCAATTGCCAAACAACGAAATGTGCGACTGTGAGAAAAGCAAAAAATCTTATGGGGCATATACGCTTGGCTACCGTTACGGAATCGATAAAATATTCAAGATAGGTGCCAGTGTCTTGGCAGAAGCACACAACGATAATTATTACATCTTACATGCCGCCCGACGACATAGGACATTTTACCCAATACCGCATCGTCAACCGTGCCATACTTGCCGACATTGAAGCGGCATGGTTTACCCGAAACCTAATAACCCTCTACGCAGGGCTTAGCTCCGGCCCAAGCATCCAAACCAAGCAGAAACAATACGAAAGCAGTATGTTGGTAGAAAGCCAAAGCACAACCACTGTAAAAGCAGCCGCGCACCTCACCTTATTTGGCATAAGGGTAGGCAAAAAGTGGGCGGTTTTGCGGAATTGGGTTATGGCTATAAAGGCATCTTGTCCTTTGGCATCAGCTACAAATTCCAACCAAAGGCAAAATGAAACAATATAAACGCAAAAAAATTCGTTAAGGCAAATCAAATACCAATCGGATGACGACCAAAATCTACGCAATAGTTACCACCTTGTTCATCGCCTTGCTGCTGCACACCAAGCTTTGTACAGCCCAAGTTACCACCACCAGTTTTCATCATACAAACGAAATAGGTTTTGAAGTGGGTGGCAATGGCATTTTCGGTTCCTTTTTCTACCAAAGAAATTTCCCCATTAGCCCAAAAAACATTTTTTTCGCAGTAGGCAGCAATATGATGGTCTGTCCCATATATAGTCATGAGAGTATTATGGGTAAACACTATTTCGTGAATCTTTCTTTGGGCATACAGCCGTCTGTCAATTTTTCCCAAAAATGGCATTCGTTCGGCTTCGGCATGGGGCTTAATACCTACTCCTCTTGGGACGCACGACCCGACGACCTCTATGTACAAGACGGAGATGCTACTCTTTACCTTACCTTAAACCCCCAATTGAGCTACACCAAATATTTCAAGAAAAGACCGTACTTCATAAGGGCAAATATATTGATGGTGGTGTCATTGAAATACTTTGAGCTAGGAGGTATCTCATCACATTCAACAGATTTCGTATTGCCCTGGGCGGGCTTCGGTTTCGGTTATTGTTTTGGCAAAAAATAAATGCCAACTGCTGTACCTTTGCGCCCATGCTTACCATACCACAGCAAATAACGCAATATGCCGGCGAGGCCATAAGCAATGAACTTTCGGCCTTGCAAGCATTGCAACAGTATATTGACAACAACTTCATAGCTGCCGTGCAACTGATGCACCAAGCCAAGGGCCGCATGGTAGTAACGGGCGTGGGCAAAAGTGCCATAGTGGCGCAAAAGATAACGGCCACCTTCAACTCTACCGGCACGCCGGCCTTGTTCATGCATGCCGCCGATGCCATACATGGCGACCTGGGCATGATACAACCCGACGATGTGGTAATCGTGTTGAGCAAGAGCGGCGATAGCCCCGAGATAAAGGCACTCGTTCCCTTCATCAAAAACTTCGGCAACAAAGTAGTGGCCATTTGCGGCAAATCCGACTCTTACTTGGCCACCCAAGCCCATTATTTCATCAATACCACGATAGACAAGGAGGCTTGCCCGTACAACCTGGCGCCTACTACCAGCACCACCGCACAAATGATGATGGGCGATGCCGTGGCCATTACGCTGTTGCAGCTACGGGGCTTTACCGACAGGGATTTTGCACGGTTTCACCCGGGTGGCCATTTAGGCAAAAGGCTATACTTAAAAGTGCAGGATTTGAGCAGCCGCAACGCAAAACCAGTAGTAGCCGCCAATGCCAACCTGCGGCAGGTTATCGTGGAGATTTCGGGTAAAATGCTGGGGGCCACGGCGGTACTGGATAACCTAAGTTTATTGGGCATCATCACCGATGGCGACCTGAGGCGTATGCTGGAACGCGGCGGCGACACAAGCGAACTGACCGCGAAAGACATTTGCAGCTTTCATCCCAAAACCGTGGAAGCAGATGCCTTGGCCATTCACGCCTTAGATCTGATGCGGCAATACGACATAACGCAACTGATAGTGACCAACAATGGCAGCTACGCCGGCATGATACATTTGCACGACTTGCTCAGGGAAGGATTGCTGTAAACACAAGCCATTGCCAACGGCATAAAGGCAGAAGCCCAATGAAAAACATAGTAGTGATAGACAACTTCGACTCATTCGTATATAACCTGGTACGCTATGTGCGCGAAACGGAAAGCGTAGCTACCGTAAGCGTTTATAGAAACAACGAGGTAAACTACGATGCCTTGGCTGCCTGCGACGGCATTCTGTTGTCGCCCGGCCCCGGCGTGCCGGAAGAGGCCGGGGATTTATTGAACGTCATTGAAAAATATGCTGCCACAAAAAAAATATTGGGCGTTTGCCTGGGCCATCAGGCCATTGCGGAAGCCTTTGGCGGCATATTGCAACCATGCAGCCGTCCCGTTCACGGCAAAGCCAGTACAATACGATTAACAGAAAATGATTCCTTGTTTGCATCGCTGCCCGATAGATTTGAAGTAGGTCGTTACCATAGCTGGCAAGTGGCCGCAAACCCCGAAATGCCCCTGCGCATTACCGCCACCACTACGGACGATGGCGTTATCATGGCCATTAGGCACCGTCATTATGCCGTGGCCGGCATACAATTTCATCCGGAATCCATATTGACGCCCTATGGCCGGAAAATAATAGAGAATTGGGTCAACGAGTAAGCATGACACCTAATTTACTTAGGCAAGAACAAGTTTTCTGGCGACACGCCGGTTTCCCTTTGTTTTGGCATGGACAACGCAAAGGAATTTATTGCATCGCCATTGGTAGCATGAACGGAATTGCCGCAACGCTCTATTCCGGTGCGTTTTCTATTGTCTTGTTGGCAGTTGTGGGTTTGTACACCAATAGCAAAAACAAGCCGGCCAATACCAGGCAGGTAGCAATTATTTCGGCTTGGGTGGGATGTACAAAACCCCAATCATACTTGTAGTTTACCCTTATCAATTCTATCAAGAACCTTTCCAGGCCATTAAAAACGAGGTAGAGGCCAAAAAGTTTCAAGGGTGCCGAAAACCTTTTCCGTACAGCCCACAAAACCAAGAAAAGCACGGTACACACTATGGCTTCGTACATGGAAGTGGGGAATACGCCCGCGGGCAATACATGCCTGTAATTGCCGGTGTCGCCGGGCAGCGGTATGCCGTCGTTGTTTACGTTATGCTTGAAATTTTGGGCGTAAAGCCAAGTGGGCAAGCCCGAAGGCGCAGGGGCATATTTATTGGGGGTTATCCGGTTAAGGTTTCTGTCCAAAAACACGTCGTGGTACCTGGTTACTGTTTCGTCGTACTGCTGCTGCGTAGCTGCTACCATGCTGCCATCGGCTTGGGTAATGTACGCACTGTTGTAAATGCCCCAATCGCCATCGCCGGAAAATTGACAGCCCAACCGTCCTATTCCGTAGGCCAACATCAGGGCGGGCGCGGCGGCATCGCAAAGATGCCTGAACGAAAATTTCATTTTGCGGGCATACAGATTCAAGGCAACCGTAGCCACTATCAAACCACCGTAAAAGGTAAGCCCCGAGGCCGAAAGCAGGTTGCCGATAGGGTCTTGTATAAAGTCGTTCCAGGTTTCAAATGCGTTAAAAATCTTTGCACCGGCAAAACCACCAATAGCTGCGATAAAAATTATATCGGCCACACGCTGGTGCGGATATATGCCCACCCGTTTCACCTTTGGCTGGGGCAATTGTTGTTTCTTTTTGGCAGCATACCGCGAATAGGCAAACAAGGCCGCAAACAACACGCCACCTATCAAGTTGCCCTCCGTTGACAATAAATAACCCCCGGGATTGCGGCTTACGGCACTGGCATCCAACACCAATCCCAATAGTTTAAAACCAACCACAAAACCCGCAACGCCCGTCCACGCCAACTCCGAAGCGGTAGCCGGTTTGCCCACTTCTTCTTCCACAACCTTGGGCTTAAACAGTCCCAAATCTTTCTTGCGTTTCAGTTCGCTGCCAATAACCCATGCACCGCCAAGGAAACCCAATGCCACGAAAAAACCAAAAGTCTTGACTATGCTCAGGCCGGGAATGTCTATGCCAAAAAGCCATTGAAACAAATAATGGAAATCGGGGAACATGCTGTATGTTAGGATGTAAGTTAGTGTTGGGGGGGAACTTAGCTTTTCATGTTGATGTATTGTAGCGGCATTTCAAGGTTGGCGCCGTTGCAAAGGCGTATCACGTCTTGCAGGTCGTCTATTTTTTTGCCGGTTACGCGTACTATGTCGTCCATAATGGCCGCTTGCACTTTCAATCCGCTGTCTTTTATGATTTTTACTATTTTCTTCGCATTGTCCTTGTCCAAGCCATTGCGTATGGGTATTTCTTTGCGGATAAATTTACCGGAACCATAGTGGGTCTTGCTTAGGTCGAAGCACTTGGCATCCAAGCCTTGTTTCATGGATTTACTGATAATCACGTCTTCCACCTGTTGCAATTTCATGTCGGTTTCCACCTCCAGCTTTAGCAGCATCGCTTTTTTGTCGAGGTCTATCTCCGTATGCGAACCTTTGAAATCGTAACGGTTGCCTATTTCCTTTTTTACCACGTTTATGGCATTGTCCAATGTTTGAACATCTACTTTGCTTGCAATGTCGAATGAGGGCATGTCGGGTATTTCTTAAATTTATTCTTTTCGATAAAGATTTGCGGCAAAGGTACAAAAAAGCACAAAGGCCGGCATGGCGTACATACCGGCCTTTTGTTTTTCTTGCTTAATGTTATTTCAATTTAAAAGCGGCTTTCAGGGGCTTCACATAGTCCAGTTTTTCCCAAGTGAACAACTCTACCTTTACCTTTTTCGTCTTACCGTCGGGCGAATGGAACACTTTGGTCACTACTTCGTTCTTGCGGCCCATGTGGCCGTAAGAGGCCGTTTCGCTGTAAATTGGGCTGCGCAACTTCAAACGTTGCTCCACGAAATAAGGGCGCATGTCGAATATGCCTTCCAACACTTTCGCTATTTCGCCATCGGTCATGTTTACCTTGGCGGTACCGTAGGTATTGACGTAAATGGCCATGGGCTGGGCTACGCCTATGGCATAGGAAACCTGCACCAGCACCTCGTTGGCTATGCCCGCGGCCACCAGGTTTTTGGCTATGTGCCGGGTGGCGTAAGCCGCCGACCTATCTACTTTCGAGGGGTCTTTGCCGGAGAAGGCTCCGCCACCATGCGCACCTTTGCCACCGTAAGTATCCACTATTATCTTGCGGCCGGTAAGCCCGGTGTCGCCATGCGGGCCGCCTATCACGAACTTGCCGGTGGGGTTGATGTGGTATTTTATTTGGTTGTTGAACAAGTGGGCAAACTTGGGGTATTTCTTTTTGACCCTTGGCACCAACACCCTCACGATGTCCGCCTTAATCTTCGCCAACATTTTTTCCTCCGTATCGAAGTCGTCGTGTTGGGTAGAAACGACTATGGTATCTATCCTTATGGGGTTGTTGTTATCATCGTATTCAAGGGTTACTTGCGATTTTGCATCGGGGCGCAGGTATTTTATTTGCTTGTTTTCCCTACGCAATTCGGCCAATTCTTGCAGCAATTTGTGCGCCAAATCCAGTGCCAGGGGCATATAGTCGTCTGTTTCGTTGGTAGCGTAGCCAAACATCATGCCTTGGTCGCCCGCGCCTTGATCTTCTTTTGCTTTTTTGTCCACGCCTTGGTTTATGTCGGGGCTTTGCTCGTGTATGGCACTGATTACGCCGCAGCTATTGGCCTCAAACATATATTCGCTTTTGGTGTAGCCAATTTTGCGAATCACGTTGCGGGCTATGGTTTGCACGTCCAAGTAAGCCTTGGACTTCACCTCTCCGGCCAACACTACTTGCCCGGTGGTGACCAATGTTTCGCATGCTACTTTGGACTCGGGGTCAAATGCCAGAAAGTTGTCGATCAATGCATCTGAGATTTGGTCCGCCACTTTATCGGGATGTCCTTCCGATACCGATTCGGAAGTGAATAAATAAGGCATATATTGGTTGGGCAGTTAAAAAAATTAATAAGCGGCCAAAGATAGGAAATGCCATCAAATCGGCAGCATATAAAAAGATTGAATTTTCCTCCTTAGTCTTCCGTGTGGGTAATGGTGTCGGACGGTTGCGTTTCCATTTCCGTATCGCCCTCCACGGGTTTGGCACATTGCTCTATGTACAAGTCGTCGGCGCCAATCAAGTCCAACGTAGAAATATCCACCTTCCAGCGTTCGCGCCCTTCTTGGTCCATTTGCCTCAACAACCTCAGTTTATTGAACGGCAATAATTTCGGTTCGGTGGTGTAGCCAACTATCACGGTACTGTCCGATTCTTTTTCGGTACCGGTTATCTTTACCTTGAAACCGGCCGCCTTGTCGGCCTTTACATCTTCGGGCACGCCCTTGCTGAACGATGCCCAAATACCCAGCAAGCCCCAGGTATTTTTGGTGCTGATGGCTTTTGCCGTTTCGTAGTCCGATTTCACGAAGCTATTCAGGAATTTCTCCGTCACGGCCTGCGGCGAATTGGAATTTTTGCAAGAGGCCAGCAATACCGTCAAGGCGGCGAGCAATAAGATTATCGGGTTTTTATTTTTCATCAGGAGTGTGCAATGAGTGCGTGAAGTTACTGCATGTAAGCAATCCGGCACACAATTTTCGTATCTAAATAAATTATCGGCTGCCACGTAGTTTGAACATGGCAAGCAAAGAGCCTAAACCGTACCTTTGGCAGCAAGCAGGCTACGATATGAAAAGAACCTTCCCTTCCATTGTTATTTTGATTACCTTGTCGTTAGTGGGGTTGATGCTGTTGCAGGTTTCGTGGATACAGAATGTGCTGCAAGTACAGAAGCAAAAATACCAAGTAGATGTATTGAACAGCTACGTAGGCATAGTTACTGCCTTGAAGGAACGCATAGCCACCAACCTGGGTTTCAGGCCCGACATGGTAGCGTGGGACAGCCCGGAGGCATCGCGCTTTTTGTGGGGGCAATTGTACAAAATACCGGAAAGCGACATTCACCAAATCATTGAGGACGAACTGGGCAAAAACCACATAAGCCTGCCCTTCGAATATGCCATCATTACCGGCGAATGGAACTCCACCAAGTCGCCGGGCTACAAACTGCGGCAGATGTACGACAATTCCTTCCACAGGACCATAACGCCCGACGGCAGCCTCGAATTGTCGTTGTACATCATAGAACCCAAAAACTACATACTGCGGCGCACCTCGTGGATGATAGGCGCCTCCGTGGTGTTCACCATCATCATTGTCATGGCTTTTGCGGTTACGGTGCGTACGGTTTTCAGGCAAAAACAATTGTCGGAAATAAAATCGGATTTCATCAACAACATGACCCACGAGTTCAAGACACCGCTGGCCACTATTTCGCTGGCGGTGGACGCGCTGGGCAATGCCAAGGTGCAGGTTCGCCCCGACCAAATAAACTACTATACCGGCATCATAGGCGAAGAAAACAAACGGATGAACAAGCAGGTAGAAAAAATACTGCAAGCGGCTCAATTTGAAACAGGCGAACTGGAGGTGAACCTGCAAACGGTGGATGCCCACCAAACTATTGAAGGCGCGGCCAACAATATAATGCTGCGCATAGAAGAAAAGCACGGCAAGCTAAGCAAGAAACTGAACGCAAAAAACTATTGGGTCCGTGCCGACGAGGTACACTTCAACAACTTGGTGGCCAACCTGCTCGACAATGCCATAAAATACAGCAACGACCCCGTAAATATTGCTATCGAAACGCTCAACCCAAACAGCAAGACGCTTGCCATCAAGGTAAAAGACAACGGCATTGGCATGTCCAAGGAAACGCTGAACCATATTTTCGAAAAATTCTACCGGGCGCACACGGGCAATTTGCACAACGTAAAAGGTTTCGGGCTGGGATTGAGCTACGTAAAATCGGTAGTGGACGCACACAACGGAAAGATAAAAGTAGAAAGCAGCCCGGGCAGGGGCAGCACCTTTACGATAGAAATCCCATTGATATAGGTCAATTTTAAAATTTTCTTGCCGCATTTTTATCCCTTAAACACTAAGCGTTCGTTCAATAATTCCATTAAATTAAGTATACTATTAAATAAAGTATAAAATATTGAATTTACATTATTTGTGAACTATTTTATGGCTGTTTTAGCGAAAAAAATTGTTTTTGTGGGCACTGCATTACTTTATTGTTTCCTAAATATTAACGGCCTATTAACCACTCACTTAAAAATTGTCTGTTCTGATATAATCAATTTAGCTATCTTTGCTCCGTCAACCCATTGGTTCTTTTTGTTTGCAACTTCAAGGCTTCGGGAAGGACGATATTTTTTTACTTTGTTTTATTTAATCACTTAATCATAAATAGTTAGCAAAATGGAACAAATAGTGTCAGCAAGCACTTTGGTCATCAGGAAGGAAGACGCCTCCAACGAGCCGATTAAATTAGACTACGTTGCCGTAAAGAGCGCAGCGATGACCCTCAGGGCCATAAACCACAAGCTTCGCCAGCAAATCATCAAGTTGCTCGAAGAAAACAAACGCATGAACGTTACGGACATTTACGTAAAGCTGCGCTTGGAACAATCGGTGGCCTCACAGCATTTGGCCATTTTGCGCCGCGCCGACATAGTGAATACCGAACGCGACGGCAAGTTCATCCACTACACCTTGAACCATACGCGCATAGCTTCCGTGGCTCATTTCGTGAAAGAATTGGTGAACACGGATAATCAATAAACCGTAATCACGGTATCGACAAAAGCCACCCTCAAAAAGGGTGGCTTTTCTTGTTTTCACCCACTAACCGAATTGACGGGAACTTTGCCACAAAAAAAAGCGAGCGGCCAATATTGGCCGCTCGCTCTCCCGCTTCAATTGGGGATATGAAAATCCTATCGCTCCCTGCCAAATATACGCGGGCAGGTCATTTGCAAATACTTCTTTACACCGGGGAAGGCATCGAAATAAACGGTGGCATTCAAGCCCACTGTCCAATACCAATCGTTGCGCTTGAAGTCGCCGCGCTGGAATTTATAGTTGGGATAGTTGCCGTCCCAGCTTGCGTTTTTATTGCCCCTGTAAGACATATCGACGGACTTTTGGCCTTTGTAGGCAAGCAAGGTGTCGAGGTTGGCATAGCTCCGGCTTACATCGTCCAGGTAGTCGGTGGTGGCATAGCGGAAACCCACTTCTGCCGAAAGCATGACCGTGTTGCCGATAAATGCCTTGACACCGCCCCCAAAAGGAAACATTGCGTTGACCAGCGGATATACTTTGCGGTCGGGGTATTGCGGCAAACCCTGCCCTTCGGTGGACAAGTCGCGCAGATACACTTTCTCGTTGTTGTCGTCCTTGGCAAATGGCCTGCCATAGAATGCGCCTATACCGGCAAACACGTACGGGGTGACATGGAATTTCTCCATGTCGATAGGCAGCAAATTCAATTCAAACGCACCATAGGTTTCTATGAGGTTGTTGCCAAAACTAAGGTTACGCAATTTGTTGGCGGCTATATCGGACAAGCTGTCTGCGGCGGTAATGGAAATGTAAGAAGCCCCAAACCGGAACCCTGCACTTGGATTCACGAAATACTTGTAAATAACGCCACCACTTGGTTTGTAGGTTTGGCTTTCTACCCTACCAAAGGGAATAAGCTTGGTTTGCAGGTCGCCATAATAGTTAGCGGCACCCAACCAAATACCTATTTCGTGGTGCTTTTGAGCACCGGCAACCAGTGGCAGCACTGCGAGGCAGGAAAGTAAAAGTCTTTTCAAGATTACAATTTTACTGTATTATAAAAACAAGCGCAACTTGCATCAACAACAAGTCCAGGAATGACCGATTAACGAAAGTCGTTACAAATATAATTTTTAGAATTGAAAAACAAAAACTACGCCAATATTTTTTTAAATGCCTTGCAACAAGTAGGCCACCCGGCACCTCAACACGCAGGCAAATACAACTACCTTTGCGGCAAATTTACTACTATTTATGCTTTTCTACCGTAGCGGTTTCAGCCACCAGCAACTAATTGCCATTTATGCCCAGTTGGTAAAACCCCGCATCATTGAAGAAAAAATGCTGATACTGCTGCGCCAAGGCCGCGTGAGCAAATGGTTCAGCGGCATAGGCCAGGAAGCCATAGCCGTGGGGGCCACCTTGGCCTTGGAGGCAGACGAATACATTATGCCCCTGCATAGGAACTTAGGCGTGTTTACGGCGCGCAATATGCCGTTTGCCAAGTTGTTTTTACAATGGCAGGGCAGCCAGGACGGCTACAGCAAAGGCCGCGAGCGGTCGTTCCATTTTGGCAGCAACGAACACCATATATGCGGCATGATATCGCACCTGGGGCCGCAACTGGCCATAGCCGACGGCATAGCCCTGGCACACAAATTACGCAAAGAAGCCAAGGTGGCCTTGGCCTTCAGCGGCGACGGCGGCACTAGCGAGGGCGAATTTCACGAAGCACTCAACACTGCCGCGGTATGGGGCTTGCCCGTTATTTTCCTGATTGAAAACAACGGTTATGGGTTGAGTACGCCTGTTAGCGAACAATTTGTGTGCAGCCATTTGGCCGACAAGGCCGTTGGCTACGGCATGAAAGGCATAACCACGGACGGCAATAATATTTTGGAAGTGTACAACACCATAAAAGATGCCCGGAAATATTGCATAGAACAGCAAAAGCCTATTTTGATAGAGGCCATGACCTTTAGGATGCGAGGCCACGAAGAAGCAAGCGGCACCAAATATGTACCTCCCGAACTGTTGGAACAATGGGCAAAAAAAGACCCGGTAAAGAACTTTGAACGGTATCTGATAGATGAAAAAATATTGACTGCCGCCGCCATCGACCAAATCGGCAAGGCCATAAGTAAGGAGATAGAAGAAGGATTGGCCATAGGCTTAGAGGCCACGCCCGCCGTAGCCCATACTGCGCAAGAACTGGCAGATGTGTACCAAGCCGCAACGATACCCACTACCGACACCAAAGGCTTGCCTGCCTCGGAAAAGAAAATGATACAGGCCATAAGCGACGGGCTGCGCCTGGCTATGGAAAAACACCCCAACTTAGTATTGATGGGGCAAGATATAGCCGAATACGGCGGTGCCTTTAAAGTGACCGATGGTTTCGTGGCCCAATTTGGAAAAGAGCGGGTGCGCAACACGCCGCTTTGCGAAAGCGCCATAGTGGGTGCGGCCTTGGGCTTATCTATCAAAGGCTTTAAGGCCATGGTGGAAATGCAGTTTGCCGACTTCGTAACGGTGGGCTTCAACCAGATAGTAAACAACCTGGCCAAAATACATTACCGCTGGGGCCAAAATGCCGATGTGGTGGTTCGTATGCCTACCGGCGGCGGCGTGGGCGCGGGGCCTTTTCACTCGCAGAGCAACGAAGCCTGGTTTACGCACACGCCGGGGCTGAAGGTGGTGTACCCCTCCAATCCTTACGATGCCAAAGGCTTGCTGCTGGCGGCTTTTGACGACCCCAACCCCGTCATGTACTTTGAACATAAAGCGTTGTACAGAAGCATTGGCGGCCAAGTGCCGGAGGGGTACTATACCATTGAAATAGGCAAGGCAAACGTGGTGCAAGAAGGCAAGGACATTGCCATAATAACCTATGGCAGCGGCGTACATTGGGCTGCCGGTTACGCTGCCGCACACCCCGGGCTTTCGGCCTACATCTTGGACTTGCGCACCCTGCTGCCACTCGATTACGAGGCCATAGCCAAGGCAGTAAAAGCCACGGGAAAGGTATTGTTGCTGCACGAAGACACCCTTATGGGCGGCTTGGGCGGCGAATTGGCCGCTTGGATTGCGGAACACTGCTTTGAGCATTTGGACGCACCCATAGTGCGCTGCGCCAGTTTGGACACGCCTATTCCATTTGCCATACCCTTGGAACAGAATTTCTTGGCCAAGGCCAGGCTGGACGAGGCGGTGAAAAAATTGGTGGGGTATTGAAATTCCTAAAAGTTTACACTTTGCGGGCTTCGTGTCGATAACCGTGCTATTGATTTTGGTTATACTAAATTTTTATGGCATTACTAAAATTTTAATGAAACAAAGTTTAGTTTTCCGAAGTAAAATA
>JASGFI010000027.1:0-26687 GCA_047605615.1 Edaphocola sp.
TGACGAAGGAAGCATCTCTATTAGTTCCCTCACTGCGTTCGGGATGACAGCGCGTCCGGGATGACAAGAACTCCCTCGCTGCGATCGGGACATACTATGCTACGACAATTTTAAATGCACCCTTTCGGGCTATCGGCATTTGAATAAATTCGGTTTCGTTTCCGGCGCCCCATTGTCGTGCCGCAAGCACCTGAAACATAGGCATTGTACCCGCCAAAAAACTTTTTTGCGGCCACAGGCCGGCAAAGGAAAGTGGAAAAGATTGATATTAATGTCATTTTCACGCTTTGTCCAAAAAAAAACGCCCAAATGCAATTTTTATCACTACCTTTCGTTGACAATATCAACCTAAAGTACAAACGAAAAAACAGTTGAGATAGTTATGGCTTTATTCGATTACGTGTTGGAACCACCAACCTATGGCTGGAAAAAAAATGACGGAACAGTGGTGAAACCCAGTGCCAAGGCCATTTTCGCCGAATTTTTCAAGCGGCTGAACGTATTCAGGGACCGCAAGAACTGGATGACATTTACCAGTTGGGTACAGTTGTTCTGCTTGTTGCCCTTTCTGATTGCTTTTTTTGCTTTCCATTTCAATTGGTGGCTTTTGGCCGTCGGGTTCGTCTATTCCATGGTTTTAATGGGTACGCACGGCACTATATGGTACCACCGCTATTGTACGCACGGTGCCTATACGTTCAAGAATAATTTTTGGCGTTTCGTAACCCAACATCTGGTTATCAAAACGGTTTTTGAGGAAATATACGCCATTTCGCACCATGTGCACCATGCCAAGTCGGACGAGGCGGGCGACCCGTACAACGCAAGTTGCGGTTTTCTGTATTGCTTCCTGGCCGATGCCAACCACCAACCTATCAACCGCAATTTGTCCGAAGAAGACTACGCCAGGGTGGTAAACTTGATGAAGCATACCGGCGTAACCCCCAATACCTACCAACAATACCAAAGGTGGGGCAGCATAGACAGCCCGGGGCGGGTGTTGCTATCGTGGTTTTTAAATTGGGGTTTTTGGTTCGCGTTTTTTTACCTCGTGGGCCAATTATGCTTCCACCAAGGCTGGGGCTTGGTTTGCGCCATATTTGGCTCGGCGTTCGTATGGACCGCGGGTGTGCGCACCTTCAATTACGAAGGTCACGGCAAGGGGAAAGACAAGCGGGTGGACGGTATAGATTTCAACAGGAAGGATATGTCCATCAACCAAATATGGCCCGGTTACGTGGCCGGCGAGTGGCACAACAACCATCACCTTTATCCGGCCAGCGCGCGTTCCGGGTTCTTGCCCTACCAGCTCGACTTGGCCTTTGTGTACATCAAAACCTTGCACATGCTGGGTGGCGTGGATCAATACAGGGATGCCAAAAAACAATTTGCGGAACAATACCATAAACCATATTTGGCACAAAAAATGGCCATAGCGCAAGGCATGCCCAAACCGGAAGCGGTGGAAAGCGAATAGGGCTTTGCTTTATTCAACCAATACGTTTCCCAATATTTTTATTTTTCGGGATCGGGACAAGCCACCGGGATTGCATCCGGGGTTGCCTTCGGGTATTGCCATGCCTAATTTTCTATAGTATGCTACCCATACAGGGAAAAAGGTAGCACCACCGGGTTGCTTGAAGGTCATGGGAAACAACTTGAAAAACGGCTTCCCTTTGTTGGCGGCTTTAAAGGCATCGTAAATCAATTCGCTGCAATAATATTTGCCGTTGTCGTACAAAAACGCATCGTCGTAGGGAACGCCTATTTGGCTCGTTGCATACTTCAAGGCCATAGGTATCAGCCTGCAGAATCTTTTCCGCAACCTCGCCACGGGCATGGGATTATCGGTTCTTTGCAAGAATGTGGCCATAGGCGTAAACCTCACCGCCTCGCCTATGGCTTCTATTATTTTTGCCGTGTCGCCGTTGCCGTACACCAAGCCGATATGGGAAAATTTCTGCCCGTTGACCCCCTCCGTTACCGCCTCAATGGCATCGCACATGGGGCCGCAATCAAGGTCTTGGAAAATCAGGTCGCCACTACGAAGCGATGCGGGTTTTATTTGCGCGGCAGCACTACTGATTAGTGCCCAAAAAAAGCAGGATAAGACTATGTGTTGCAACATTACAGTTTTAGTTTTTCCATCAAAGCATTTACCCTGTGCGCTACGGATTCGTCGGGCAGCAAGGGCGGGGCATGATGTGGTTTTATGCGTGCATCAATAATTACGGGACCCGTGCAACCCCAATGCTTGTGCCGCACAAAGCTGCCCACCCCATCTATATCGTGCGAGGGATTGGCGCGGGTAAAGGTAGCCCATAGAAAATTTTTCACATCGGCGGCAAGGAAATCCGCATCGTCGCAAAGCACTGCCATGGCTGTCCCTTCCAATTTTTCTTGGTTGGCAGCGAGCCTCAACTTTAGTTCGTTAATTTCCAGTGCGGCTTTTTCATAATTGTCGAAAGTGTTCAATTGCAAAGCCACGACCCCGGGCATCAACTGTTTTGCCTTAATGGCCAGAGCCACATCCACCAGCGCACCGGCGGCATTTGCATCCAACCTCCTTATGGGTTTGCCCGCAGCGGCAAATACTACTTTGCTGCCGCTATTAATGCCCGTGCCGCTGTAGTCCAAAGTGTCGATGGTGGTGTTGGTATAAAAATGCGCATCGCGTTTCCAATCAAGCCTTTCCAATACATGCGTTAAAAAAGCAGCTTCGTTGTGCGCATCGAGTCCGGGGCTTTCGGCAGCTATGAATAAAAATTTGGCCAAGCTCAATTGTCCCGTACCTAAAATACGATTTGCTTGGGTCAATATTTCCGCCGGTTGTATTTGTTCCAAATACGGGGTGTACCTTTCGGTGCCAATGGCAAACAAAAGCGGATGCACGCCTGCCGCATCTACCGCATGTACCTCTTTTACGCCGGGTATTTCCTGTTGTATGGCTCCACCCGTAAGTTCGTGAATCAAGATGCCAAAGGCCGTATCTTCCTGCGGTGGCCGCCCCACCACGGTGAACGCCCAAATAGCATTTTTGCGGGCATAAACTTTATGCACTTTCATCACCGGGAAGGGATGCGTCAAACTGTAATACCCCAAATGGTCGCCAAAAGGGCCTTCGGGTTTGGTTTGGCCGGGAAATACTTCTCCGGTAATGATAAAATCGGCATCGTTGCTCATGGCAAAGCCGTCTTGGTAGCTATACCTGAACCTGCGCCCGGCCAAGAGGCCGGCAAAGGTCATTTCGCTCATGCCTTCGGGCAAGGGCATCACGGCGGCCAAGGTATGAGCCGGTGGGCCGCCTACAAAACAACTTACCTTTAGTGGCACGTTTTTCTTGTTGGCCTTGCTTTGGTGTATGCCTATGCCCCTATGTATTTGGTAGTGCAGCCCCACTTCTTTGTTCGGTTCATAATCGTTGCCCGTTAGCTGTATGCGGTACATGCCCAGGTTGGATTGCATGATGCCGGGCCTGTCCACATCTTCGGTATATACCTGCGGCAAGGTTACGAAAGCACCGCCGTCCATGGGCCAATGTTGTATCAAAGGCAGTTCTTCGATTTTTATTTCCTCGAATTGCGCCGTTGGGAAATGCTCTTTTTGGGGCAATGCTTTCCATGCGCTCAGGCCGGTACCGATGTTGGCCAATGGCCGCTTCAGTGCCGCCACCTGGTTGTTGCGCAGCGCAATGACCTTTTCCACCGCCGACCATGTATCCCTAAAGATGAACTTGCTTCTTTCGATGGTGCCAAACAAGTTGGACACAGCCCGGTACCGGCTACCCTTCACATTCTCGAACAACAAAGCCGGGCCGCCTTTGGCATGGACGGCAAGGTGCAAAGCCGCCATTTCCAAGTGCGGGTCTATTTCCTCTTTTATCCTTATCAGGTGGCCATGCTTTTCCAAATCCAGCACACATTCCTCCAAGTTTTTGTACATAATATCGGGTAGCGGTTTAGTGAACCGGCGTTAGCGTATATCCTTGTTTGCGCAATAATGCTATAACCCCTTTGTCGCCCCAAAGGTGCGCCGCGCCTACTGCTATGAATACGGGGTCTTGATGTACGAGTTTTTCTATTTCGGGAACCCAATGGGCATTTCTGTTGTACAACAAACCGTCCAAGTCATTCTTATAATCCGGCGAGGCCAACAGGTTGTCGTATAGTTCGGGCAGGTTTTGTTTTTTGTAGAGGGCTACCATTCCGCTGTATTCCTGCGCCAACGAATCGCCGCTTTCGGCCATGCGCAATGCGCCTTTGGCCAGGCTGTCTTTGTCCATGCCGTTTACTACCTGCAATTGCTCCCCAATGCTTTCCAGTCCCAATATTTCCCTATGGTTTTGCTGCGCCAATTGCATGATGTTGCCTTCGTAAGATTCGGGCAACATGCAGCCGCTGGCCTTTATGTACAACAAAGACACCAAGCCAAATGGGCTGAATTTTTGGAACATGCCCAAGGGCAAACCCTGCGCCTGCGTGGCTTTGTCCAGCCTGCCGTATTCTTCCCCGGTATAAAAATCTTTGAGCGTTTTTCCTTCGGGAAGCATGAGGCCCGCGGTCATTTTTTCCTGAAAACCCGGTTCGTCCATGTCCATTTCAAACACTACTTTCTTGCTACTGTCAAGTGCCGCCTGCATGGCTTCTGTCCACACATAATCGTCTTTGCAAATGATATGGATGGTACCAAACAGATAGGAAGGTTTGGCCAAATTTTTTCCGGAAATTTTCCAAAGCAGGCTATTGTTTTCAGCCGCTTTTTTGTTTTGTGCAAGGCCATTGCCGAAAATACAAATGGCCGCCGATAGCAGCGCAAGTTTCCTTACCATTTTTTCAAAAATTAGATTCATTTTTCTTTGGAATAAAAAACTAATGGGCAAATAATGCCGTTACGGCAGCCAAGGCCACACCCGCAAATATAACCAGCCATTTGGTAAGTGTCATGTCGTGCGATTTGGTGCCGCTTTCGTAAAAAATAGTGGTGGCTATGTGGATGAACGCCCCCGCAATAACCGGCACGCACCAAGCCACCCATACCGCAAATGCCGGAAAATAATTGCCCAGCAAACCGGTAAGCAAGCCCGTACATGGCGTAATGGCCGCAAATATAACCAATACCGCTATCGCCCTTTTCCTGTCGTGGGCCGCTACCAACGATGCCATCAGCATGGCCTCCGGCATTTTGTGCAAGGCTATGGCGGCATACAGCAGGGGCAAGGTGGCCGCATCGTTGTAATGTGCGCCCAGAGGCAGCCCCTCGCTCAGGGCGTGCACGCTTAAACCCGCCAGCAAGGGCCATACCTTGAAGTAACGGTTATGCTCGCCAACGTGGGCATGGCCATGCTCCACCCCATGCGTAAGCGGCTGTACCAATTGTTGTAAAAAAAAGCCCAACAACACCAGCAAACCGGCGGCAGTGCCCTTATGCGCCACCGATTCGGGTATGAGGTGGGTAAGCGTGATGCCCAGCAGGAACGCCCCCGAGAAAGAGAGCAGGTATTTTATCCGCTTTTCGTTCCACGATTGGTTCAACAGCGGAATGCCGCCCACCAACAGCGTTACCAAAAACAGGACAATATTGTAAATGAAAAACATAGCAACGAAAGCGGCGGCAAAGCTAAACCAAATACGGCAAAAAATGCAACGTTGTTGCATTTAAAGCAATTATATTTGCACCATGATTACCGAAGCAGAAGACATATTGCGGCAACACCAACTGAAATCCACACGGCTGCGCAAGGCAGTTTTGGGGCTTTTGTTGGGCACGGAAAAGGGCTTGTCGCACCAGGAGCTTTCCCGCCAACTGGACATGGACTTTGACAGGGTAACGCTCTTCCGCACCCTCCATGCCTTTGAAGAAAACGGCATCCTGCACAGCATCAAAGACCTTAACGGCACGGCAAGGTACGCGCTCAGCACCAACGGAAAAAATGGCAAACAGCAAAACCACGCCCATTTCCTTTGCCTCGAATGTCATGAAGTGTATTGCTTGCAAGAGGTATTTCCCTTGGAAAAAATGAAAGTACCCTTGGGCTTTGCCAAACAAGCCGTGGATGTACACGTAAAAGGCATTTGCGAAAAATGCGGTGCCATCAAGAAAGAACAATCGAATTAAGACCAACAACATTTCCCTTCCTTAAACAACCACTAAACAATGGCTGCATCTAGCATCGGCGAGGCATTGAACGCTTTCTTGAAAAGTGCGCGCTGGCAACAAAAAATAAACGAGATACGCATGCAACGCGAATGGGAAAAAATAATGGGCGCCACCATAGCGCGCTACACCCGTGAGGTAAAACTGAAAGAAAGCACGCTGGTTATTGCCACCGACGTAGCGGCCTTGAAACAAGAATTGCTATACGGCAAAGAACAGATTATCCGCAACGTAAACGAATATTTCAAGGAAACGGTGGTGCGGGAAGTGGTGATAAAATAAGTTTGGCGAATGTTCGTAGCTATTTTTGTAAAATCCTAATTTAGGCAACTTTGTTTTTTGTGATAAGTTCCAAAATTAAGGTTGCTAATTTTGCGACATCGCTGTCTATTGTCCCTTGCATATATCGTTCATAAATATCGGTGTTGTCTGGTGGATTTAGGTTGATAATCAATCCTTTTTCCAACGAAAGCGATCGTAAAAATTCTCGTTGCGCTCGCCCGTTGCCCTCCCTGAAAGGGTGCAGATAATTGACATTGTCCAAGATTTCGGCTAATTTTTGTGCCAATGCCTGTTTGTCCGTTTTGCGGATTTTCCTGTACTCCGAAATGAGCGTATCAACGTAACGAAAAGCCGTAGGAAAGCGTTGTCCGTCAAAAAAATGTTTTCCGTTTTTGCTGATATTTACGGTTCGCGGTTTTCCCGCCCAAGCATAAATATCCTGAAACAAATGCTTGTGAATGGCGAGTAAACTGTTGGTATCTTTGGTTTTTATCGGCTTTTCGTAAAGTTCTTCCAATCTTTTGGAAACGTTCAAACTTTCATAAGCCAATAATACTTTTTCGTCATCAATATTTGCCAAATTATACAATACGCCACTTTTGTTTGTGTATTTGTAATCGGGGTCAATATATTGATAATCATTTTCCATAAATGGCATACAACTCGACCAAAAAATCGGCTTCTGAAATTTTGTTTGCTTTCCAATCCAAATACAGGCGTATCAGTTCGGCAGTCGGCTCAAAACCCTCAAACATATTGCTTCCTATGGCATTTGCGGTGCTTTCCAAGGTTTTCAGGTCTTGAAACTGTACGCCCATAAGCGTAAGGTCTTTTCGGTCTATGGCTATTGATTTATACATTTTTCCCGATTGGAAGAATACTACAAATATACTGATTTTTAAGGCTCAAATAACCAATTCAGGATATTTATTTTGGTTTTTTTAAGACAGTGAAAATCAAAAAATATCCATTCCGAAAACTATCCCAAAGCTCCGCTGTCTTTCCGGAACTATAAGGACGCAACGCCCGGTTGCACCTTAAACAAAAAGACAAAAGTAAGCACTTACTTTATAAATTAAAAAATTAAAGGCCAATAACCAAAGTTCTCCTGCCAATTGGCGGTAAAATTTTACTTTTGCGCCGTTGCGGCAAAAATACGCCGCGCCAACACACAACATGAACTTTCAATTATCAGAAGAACAATTGGCCGTGCAGCTTGCTGCCCGCGATTTTGCCAGGACGGAACTGCTTCCGGGTGTCATCGAACGAGACGAACATCAAAAATTCCCTACAGAGCAAATAAAGAAATTGGGCGAACTGGGTTTCTTGGGCATGATGGTGGCCCCAAAGTATGGCGGCTCCGGCATGGATACCATATCCTACGTATTGGCCATGGAAGAAATATCCAAAATCGACGCTTCGGTTTCGGTGTGCATGAGCGTGAACAACTCCTTGGTATGCTGGGGCTTGGAAGCTTTCGGCACCGAAGAACAAAAACAAAAATACCTGGTGCCCCTGGCTACCGGCGAAAAAATTGGCGCCTTCCTGCTAAGCGAACCCGAAGCCGGCAGCGATGCCACTTCGCAGCGCACCACCGCCGAAGACAAAGGCGACCACTACGTTATCAACGGTATCAAAAACTGGATTACCAACGGCAACAGTGCCTCCACTTACCTGGTTATAGCACAAACGCATCCCGACAAGAAACACAAGGGCATCAACGTGTTCGTCGTTGACAAAAACACACCGGGCATAACCGTGGGGGCCAAGGAAAACAAACTGGGCATACGCGGCAGCGACACGCACAGCATTTCGTTCCAGGACGTGGTAGTGCCCAAAGAAAACCGCATAGGCGAAGATGGCTTTGGCTTCAACTTTGCCATGAAAACCTTGGCCGGTGGCCGCATAGGCATAGCTTCGCAAGCCTTGGGCATAGCCAGCGGCGCTTACGAACTGGCTTTGAAATATTCCAAAGAACGCAAAGCTTTCGGTACCGAGATAATGAACCACCAAGCCATTGCCTTCAAGCTGGCCGACATGGCGGTGCAGGTAGAAAATGCACGCTTGCTTTGCCTCAAGGCGGCTTGGCACAAAGACCAACACATGGACTATACCATTTCGGGGTCAATGGCCAAATTGTACGCTTCCGAAATAGCACAGAGCGTAACCAACGAAGCCGTGCAGATACACGGCGGCTATGGGTATGTAAAAGAATTTCACGTAGAACGCCTGATGCGCGATGCCAAGATAACCCAGATTTACGAAGGCACCAGCGAGGTACAGAAAATAGTCATCAGCAGGGCCATCCTGAAGTAAAAGACTTATGTCTTTCATGCGAAACCTCCCCCAAATATTTTTTGGCGGAGGTTTCGCATTTATGCGCAATACCCACCAACAAAATACTTTTACTACCCCAAGCAATCAAATATCAAAAAACAAAAAAGTTATTTTGCCAAAACAACAAAAGACCCTACCTTTGCAGTCCAAAAAAAAATTAATTAACAGGAATGCCTACAATACAACAACTTGTTCGTAAAGGACGCACGCAGATCAAGGCTAAATCAAAGTCGCCTGCATTGGACGATTGTCCTCAACGCCGTGGCGTTTGTACCCGTGTGTACACCACTACCCCCAAGAAACCAAACTCCGCTTTGCGCAAGGTAGCAAAAGTACGCTTGACCAACAAAATAGAAGTCATCGCCTACATTCCCGGCGAAGGCCACAACCTGCAAGAACACTCCATCGTGTTGATACGCGGCGGCCGTGTGAAAGACTTGCCGGGCGTGCGTTACCATATAGTACGCGGCGCCTTGGATACTGCGGGCGTAAAAGACCGCAAACAAAGCCGTTCCAAATACGGCACCAAGAAGGAAAAAGCCAAGAAATAATTCGGCATTTCCGCTCAATTGGCAATTACTGATTACAAAACATACGTCGAGGGCTGAGTAAAGTTTTAATTCTTGAAGAAATTCAGCCCGAAATCTAAAAATTAAACAATGAGAAAAGCGCAAGCCAAAAAACACCCTTTGGCACCAGACCCAAAGTTCAACGACAAGCTGGTAACCCGTTTCGTAAACACCATGATGTGGGAAGGCAAAAAAACCGTGGCATTTGAAATATTCTACACTGCCATAGACAAAGTAAGCCAAATAACCAACGAAGACGGTTACGAAATTTGGAAAAAAGCATTGCAAAACGTAACCCCTTCCGTGGAAGTACGCAGCCGCCGCATAGGTGGCGCCACCTTCCAAATACCATCGGAAGTACGTGCCGACCGCAAAATATCGCTGAGTATGAAATGGTTGATACGTTACAGCCGCGAACGCAACGGCAAAACCATGGCCGACAAATTGGCCAACGAAATAATGGCTGCCAGCAAAGGCGAAGGCTCCGCTTTCAAAAAGAAAGAAGATACGCACCGTATGGCAGACGCGAACAAGGCATTTGCACACTTCCGTGTATAACCTGTATTTATACTTCGCACCGGGTAAAAATGTGCAATCGGATTTCGTTGGGCCATTGCGTGGACATTCAAGAAAAATCTTTCTTACTCCTGCTTTGTCATGCCGCCGTACCCCCAAAAGGTTTGGTGGGTAGGCATCTATGCGGGGTGTTTTTTAGTTCCTTTCAGGATGACAATGGGGAGTGCCAGTGCCGTAATTGTGTTTTTACATGGTTGTTTTAACAACGGGATTGAATAGTATTGCCAACAACATGAGCAACCAGGTTCCTTGGTGTCTTGGTGCGATTTTTATTGCACAAAACTATCCGGCGTGCAGTATAACTGGTCGAAAATCAATAGTTGGTAAAAAAATCTCCCCCCCCCTTGCGACAAAACAAGTTATTAAGTGTTTATTATCAGTTATTTAGAGAGATTTTTGAAAAATTAGTCGGTTAGAAGTGCAATAATATATATAATATAATATATTATATTATACAAATGAAGGTTAAAAACAAATCTTAATTATCCCCTCCGTCAAGTGATAGTTAAGTAAAATCATGAAAGTAAAAAATTTACTTGTATCCGGAATTGCCTTAACGATGGCATTAAATGTCTCCTACGCAGGTCATAATCAAACGAAAAGAAATGGCTGCTGGTTCTTGAATAAAAGGTTTAAAATGGATGCTCATGTTACATTAGGCGTGTTGACACCAGTATGTCTTAAACGTGGTGGTGATTGCGATTATGTAACTGGTATATGTTCAACATACGGTAGTTGTGGGGCAACTGCAAGTTCTCATGCTGGTTGGGATGGACTGTATGGTTCACATCATGCATGTGGAGGATACCTTGCGGGTTTAAATTCTGATCTTATTGCTGACTTAGCATTTGAGTTTCCAGACCCCATTACAGAGGCAACTACAGATGAATATGGTAGTGAATCAAATTTTATGAATGTTGATTTTATTGACAATGTAGTCAACATTACTGACATTCAATTTGAAATGCATTCTTCAGATTCATTAACAAGTGAAAATACTTTTACGCTGACTATATGGGCTCCTCATGATGATGAAGATAAGGGTATTGAAGATGATGAAATTTCGGATGATGAAGTCATCTATAGCACAAAAGTGTCTATAATCAATGGAAACATTAACATTGAAGGTAATCTTTTAAATGCGTCATATTTCACTATTGAAAGTAACAATGAAGGTAAAAATATTTCTTATGTCGGTTCAAACGTTTCTGTTGTTTTACCAGAGGAGTTTGCCGATAAAGTAATAGCTGTAACTTCTGGAGGGGATATTAAACCCAAAAGTGAAGCTCAAATAGCTTCATTAAACAAGAAATTGGAGTTAACAGATTTTAGTCAATCTGTTCAATTGCATCCTAATCCTGCCACAAATAGCATATCTGTAAAAGGAAATTGGAATTCTGAATTGCCCATTGAATATGGTGTCTATGATGTTACTGGAAAAGCTATCATTTCTAAAAAATCAACTGTCGTGAATCAAGACGAAACCATTGAATTAAATATTTCCAATCTCACGCCGGGAAATTATTATTTCATGATTAAATCCGGAGACAATAGGGCCGTAAAATCTTTTGTGAAACAATAATAATTTAATCTATTAGTTAAACAAGGAGGTGCCTTATTGGGCACCTCTTTCTATTTAAAATCTAATAAAATCCTTAATTGCATGTTTATGGGTTTACTATTTATACTTACTTCCGTAAAATCAACATAGTTGAGGCTATATCTTATTTTAAGGTTTTCATACATAGTTTTCAGTACAAAATAATTAATGGAAAAACCTAACTTCAGCCGCTCGTTCAATTTATAAATACCGCCAATCTCGAACCCCGCGTTAAATTTATTCATTAAACTATCACAATCATAACCTATTTCATCTATATCTTTGTCCATAAATACATATTTGGACGAATTTTCGTACGAACTCAATTGAATCACGTCTGCATCAATATAGCGCCGCACATTCAAGCCGAAATACATATCCAGCTTATTGGTGAGCATTGCGTGTATTTGAATTGAATTTTCAATATTCCATAAAGCTAAATTGATTGATACGTTGCTTGGAAACTTAATTGTATGTAAATTATCTTCAATTGATAATCTTTCAATTAAATAATAATTTTGATCCTGAGGCACAAATTTGTAGTGAAAACCAAAAGAAGTACTGAAAAAAGAAAATTTTTGGGGATTCTGGTTCATTAAATTGAAGCGTGGAGCAAACATTCCATTAATGCCAAAGCCGCTTTGTTGTGTATATGCAACGGATGATATGCAACACATTATCAATAGTGGAAAAATTTTTTTCATGAAATATAAAAGAAAATAATACTTTTTATTACCAACAGTTTAAGGCTGATTCTTAAATTATTTCGCTAAGATAAGTAGAATTCAGCTTTTTTCTTTTTTTATACTTCCCGTTGGATAAAAATGTGCAATGAATAAAAAAGAAGTAAGCACCTTTGAAGAACACCACATTCAAACAAAAGATGCTTACAGGCTTTAGATTAAGTCCCGAAGAACTCAAAGTGCTAAATTACGAAAGATATCATTATCCTTGCCCTATTGTTCAAAAAAGGTTGCATTGTCTTTACCTCAAAGCCACCACCGGTTATTCCAACGAACAAATAGGATTGTGGATGGATGCCCACCGCGACAGTATCAGCGAGTGGCTGCGCTGCTACCAACAAGAAGGCTTTGAACGCATTACGCAAGTTGGGTACGGCACGAACAAAAGTGTGTTGGAAGCCCATGCGGAAAGTCTGCTGCAATCCTTCAACGAGCAACCGCCACGAAGCGTAGACGAAGCCGTGTTGAGAACGGAAGAGCTTACGGGCATCAAGCGCAGCGCATCTTTTCTGACAATACGTTGCACATTCTTATGCGGCGTGAAGTATAATTATTTTTTTTAGGAAAATACCCGGCAACCCACCCCAAAAGGTGGGTTGCCGTTTTGTGGATATTGCCCCTTGAAACTGAATATTTTGCCCCAATTTCGCCACCAAAAATGAAGTTTACGAAAAATGATGCCATTCATTTTTGCCATGGTTGCATTTTTCGCTTTAAAATAGCTATTTTTGGGCACCAAAATTTCAAAAGACAACAAATAACTATGGCTGAAGTAATACGTATGCCGCTGCTTAGCGACACGATGAAAGAGGGCGTGATAGCGGAATGGCATAAAAAAGTGGGGGACAAGGTAAAACCTGACGATGTTATCGCAGAGGTGGAAACCGATAAAGCTACCATGGAAGTAATGCCCTACGTGGACGGCACTATCTTGTACATAGGAGTGGAAAAAGGCAAAGCCGCCCCCGTAAATGGCATAATAGCCATAGTGGGCAAAGAAGGCGAAGACTACAAGCCATTGTTGGAAGCCGGCGGCAACAGTGTGCCGGCGGCCAAAGAAGCCGCAGCACCTGCCGCAAAACAAGAAGAAGAAGCCGCACCCAAAGCCGAAAAAAAGGCCAAGCCCAAACCCGGCGATGCCACGGTGGTACGTATGCCATTGCTAAGCGACACCATGAAAGAAGGCAAGATAGTGGCTTGGTTGAAGAAAGTAGGCGACAAAGTAAAATCGGACGATGTGCTGGCCGAGGTGGAAACCGACAAGGCCACCATGGAAGTAATGGGCTACGCCGATGGTGTATTGCTATACGTGGGCGTGGAAGCAGGTAGTGCCGCCAAAGTAAACGACATCATAGCCATAGTAGGCAAAGAAGGCACCGACGTAAGTGCCTATCTTGACGAAGACGATGACGACGCAGCCGAAACCGCGGCGCCGGATGAAACCAAACAAGCATCGGCAGCCCCCACACCCAAAAAAGAAGCCACCGCCCCACCGGCCCCGGAAACCACTGCCGGTAGCAGCAGCGAAGACGGCAGGTTTAAAGCCTCGCCGTTGGCCCGGAAGATAGCCCAAGACAAAGGCATAGCCTTGAGCCAATTGGCAGGAAGCGGCGAAGGCGGCCGCATCATCAAGCGCGACATAGATAATTTTACGCCCAAAGCAGCACCGGCAGCAAGCGCGGCCACGGCGGCGGCGGTAGCCAAGTTTGTCCCGGCAGGCACGGAGGGTTATACCGACAAACCGAACTCGCAAATGCGCAAAGTGGTTGCTTCGCGCTTGAGTGAAAGCAAGTTCAGCGCACCACACTTCTACTTGCGCAGTTCCGTAAAAATGGACAAAGCCATAGAAGCCCGCGCGGCGATGAACCAAATTTCGCCGGTGAAAATATCTTTCAACGATTTCATCATCAAAGCATCGGCCATGGCATTGCGCAAGCACCCGGCCATAAACAGCAGTTGGATGGGCGATTTCATTCGCGAGAACCACCACATCGGCATCGGCACGGCGGTAGCCATTGAAGACGGACTGATAGTGCCCGTCATTAAATTTGCCGACCAAAAATCGGTGTCGCAAATTTCGGCAGAGGCCGGCGAGTTAATCAAGAAAGCCCGCAACAAAAAATTGCAACCTGCCGAATTTACCGGCAATACCTTTACCATTTCCAACCTGGGCATGATGGACATAGACGATTTTACGGCTATCATCAACCCACCCGACAGTTGTATATTGGCGGTAGGCAAAATAGAGCCTACGCCGGTGGTGGAAGACGGGCAGATAGTGGTGCGCAGCATCTTGCGCCTCACCCTTAGCTGCGACCACAGGGTGGTTGACGGCGCAGTAGGTGCGGCTTTCCTGCAAACGTTGAAGACCTACTTGGAAAACCCGGTAACGATGTTGGTGTAAGTAACCTTTCTTTTTATGATAGCAGCAATGCCGGACAGCATACAAGTTGGCCGGCATTGTTATGTTGTCCCCTCCGTTGTTATACAGTTTGCAAAAACTATTACTATTTTCCTGAAATAGTAATAAAAAAAGTTGGGCAGGACTTTTATTTCCTGCCCAACTTCCATGAAAACCTTCCAAATTAATCCTTGATAAATTTGGAAACGCCCTTGTTGGTATTATTGTCGTTGTTGAAGTTTACGTAATACAGCCCTTTCGGCAAAGCGGAAACATCGATAGACGTCGTGCGCTCGTTGGCCGGAACAGTTTGGCTCAATACCTTGCGGCCATTGGCCGAAAAAATATTGATGACCGTACCCGAAGGCACAAGGCTGTGATATACTTCCAACTTGTCGGACACCGGATTGGGGTAAACTTTAATCACGGCGGCAGACGACGCACCGATGGAAACCGCAACTATTTCGCTGTACTTGTAATTGCCGTCCCTGTCCACCATCCTGAGCCTGTAATAGATGTTGGATGCCTCGGTATCGAGGTCTTCATCCTTGAACGAGTAGGTGTTTTTGCTGTCGTTGGCAGCCGACACGGTGGCGATTTCACGGTACTCGCCTTCTGTCTGCCGCTCTATGCTATAAAAGGCCACATTCTGTTCATTTTCCGTAACCCACTCAAGGTTGACCGCATCTTCTGCCCACTTTCCGGTAAAAGATATGAGTTCGAGGGGCAGTGTTGACGACCCGTTCACGTCCAATACATAAGTAAAGTTGGGTGCGGACGTAGCCAAGGAAGTAGGTACGCCCGTATAGGAAGACCCATTTACGGAAAACACTACATTGGTTTCCGAGGCCGTGGCCGTGGCATACGAGGTCATGGTGCCGTTGCCACTGCTGCTATACGCCTTGTATATAGTTCCCGAAGGCACATTGGCACTGGTGATGCTGGCTCCCGGGGGATACACGTAAGTAGGGGAGGTAGCGGCGAAATCCTTCGTGCTATTCAACCCGCTGCTGATTGCGGCCGACCCGAGCGTGAAAGTAGTAGCAGTAGTCTTGGTGATGCTATAGGTGCCATAGGTGGCAAAGGTGCCGCTGCCGGTACCCGTGATGGTATTGTTGTTGAAGTCCAGCAAACCCAACAGGTGTACATCCGTGGCTGTTATGCCGCTGTTCAGCGTAACCGCCGCCTCGTCGGCCACGTACAAAGTAGTGAACGATAGCGAGCCGGTGCCGGTGTTTGCTATGGTTTGGGCTGCGCCGTTGCCCGCCATGTACACGGTGCCGAGGGCAAGGGCGCTGCTGCCGCTGTTGCGTATGGTGCCGGTCACTACGAGGGAACCCGTGCTGGTGGTCATTGCCGTGGTGCCGCTAAATATGAGGCTGTCCACCTTGCCCAGCGTAAAGTTGCTCAAGGTGCCGGAACTCGAAAACTCGAGGTAGGGGTAACTGATATCGGCACCCGAAGCCAAATAGGCACCCGTAACGTTGCCGTTGTTGTTCACGTACCTGCTCCCCGGCAAGAATGCGGTAGCGGGGGTATATACCAGGGGAGACGTTGCGCTGTAGCTCAGGCCAAGGGGCGTGTAATGGGCACCCGTACCCATGGTGAAGGTGCTGCCCGCCTCGAACACTATGCCCGCACTGCCCGTGTAGCCGGGCGTGGCGTTGTTGGCGCCGCTGCCGTTATCGTAATAAAAACTGTCGGTGGAGGAGTACGCACCCACGGTATGGCCAAGTATGTACGCTTTGGTGCTGGAGGTACTGGTGTTGATAAGCAGGGAAGAACCGCTGACGAAGTGCAGGCCGTCCGTGCCGCCCTTGTTGGGCGTGGGGCATATCAGCTTGCAGAACCCGCCCCTGTTGTTGAAGTTGACCGCCCCGGCCACGGTGCCGCCCTTCGTGTGGAGCACCAACGAAAAAAATGACCCGCTCGAAGCAGCAAAGTTCAATATGGAACCGGCCTCCACGACCAAGGTGCCGGTATATAGGGTGGGTGCGCGGTAATATTGCGACAAGGTGGCAAAGGCGGAAGCATCCTTGGATATGGTCATGTGCGTGCCATCCTTCACCGCCAGCACCTCGGCAAAGGGCAGGGTACTGCTGGATACCGTAAGCGATGCAAGCAGCACGTCCCCGGTTTGCAGGTTGCTGAAACTGCCCGTGGTGCCGGTAACGGAGTATGTGGCAGTGCCGTAGGCGGTGCCGGTAATGGCATCGACAACCGTGTCAACGGAGTATGTACTCGTGGAGGTGACAAGCGCGGAGGAAGCAAACGTTACCTTGGCGGTATTGATGATTTTGACCGCGGCCGCCTTTTCGCTCTTGATGCCGCCCACGAACATTTCGGTGCCCTGTGTGGTGGAAGTGGCGGAGGCCATCACCGCGCCGTCGAACACGAGCGTGTCGGTGGCCAGGGCCGTGGTGCGGCTGCTGCCGGTGCCGTCGGTGGCGGTGTTCCAATTGGTGGCAACGGTCCAATCGGACGGGGTGCCGACGGCACCGGCAGCCGCACGCCAATAATAGGTGGTTTGCCCGTGAACCGAGGCGAAAAGTGCGAACGCCCCGCAAGACAATAAGAGATTTTTCTTCATAAGAAGTATGTGTTTGTTGTTTGATGACTTGAATAGCGCCGATAAACACAGCGACATAATCGCTAATGATGAATATCAATGCGAAAATAAGCGTTTTTTTGGAAAAGCAAGCACTTACTAAATGCTTAGTATAAAATTAACGGCATTGGCTTGGGTTTTAGGGTTTCAAGGCTTATGGGGCGTTCCGTTGCACTTCCGTCATTGCGAGCCGCAGGCGAAGCAATGACGGAAGAACAACAGAACCGGATTGCTTCGTGCCTCGCAATGACGTTGATTGTTAAATTACGTAGAGCCGTGTAAACGCCAGCATCCATCGGATGCCGGTAAAACGCCCGATGCACTTCGCCTTCTTGAACCCGAACGCCGGTTATGGGGTATTTTACTTGCCCACTTTCAGCTTTTGCCCCTTTTGTACGGTATTGCTTTTTAGGCCATTCAGTTTCTTCAGTTCGGCAAGGGTGAGGCCATATTTTTCGGCAATGCCCAAAAGCGTTTCGCCTTTGTTTACCGTATGCGATTTGGATTTGTGTACCTTGGCTTTGGCTGCGCCGGCCTCTTTTTTCTGCTTGGGGCCGTTGCCGGAAGTGCCAATGGTTTTGGGGCTTTCGTCCAAAGGTTGGGGGGCTGCTTCATTGGCCGCAATATCGTTGCCCGCAGGGTAATTGCCGCTGGATTTTGGCCTGAATTCATTCGATTCCTCGTTGCCATATACCGTTTTGTCCATGTGCGCCTTTAGCTTGTCCAAGGCACTCATCTTGCTTTCGACCTTGGCCGCGGCAGGAGGGTTTTTCGTTGCATCATGGGCAATGGTTTCTTCCACCGGCGTTTCATCGGCAATGTTTACCCGCTTTGCCGGTCTTGCGGCAACCCAAGAAGTGTTTTGCCTGCCGGGTGTATTTCGGGCTGCAGTATTTGTTTTTTCCCGCTCGTCATGGGCAGCCGTAGGCTTGCCGCCGCTTATGTATCCTTCGTCGCCGGTGGGTAAGTTGTATTCTGTTGCTTGACTGGGTTTGGTGTATGCAGAAGTGTAAACCTGGGGTGCTGCCGAAGCGGGTTGTTGCAAGTTCAATATGGAACCGGCTAGCGGTTCTTCGCCGGGCTGCAAATGGTTCAGCGAGCGCAATGCTTCCAGTTGCATGCCTTCTTCCTGGGCTATGAGCAGCATGGTTTCGCCACCCTCCACGGTATGGGTGGGCACATTGCCCAGCTTGGTTTTTTTGCTTAGGTAGATAAACATGTTTGCTTCCAACGGCGCATCGGGCAGGTCGTTCATTTCAAGCAATTTGGCATAACGTACCTTGTGCTTAATGGCTTGTTCCAAAAGCAGGTCGCCCTTGCGTGCGTAAAAACCTTTTATGCCGTTTTTGGTAGCGGTTTTGTAATATTCCGTTATGCCGTTGTTGGATGTGGACACCTCCTGTTCGTCATCTTCATCGGCACGGTAGTTGGCAGTGTTGCTATGCGCCCCGTAATCATTATCGGGAATATGCTCGCCGGGCATGGGCTGCCCGCCCGGTGTCTGGGCAAGCGTTGGAGGCATGTCGGTATTTGCCGAGGCCAACAATACGCCCGACGAGGTGGTGGCGATGGCTGCGTAGGTAAAATCCTGCAAATGGTAGTCTTCTATGCACTTAATCAGTTTTTGGGCGTACTGCGGGTTGGTGGCATAGCCGCATTTTTTCAAACCGTAGGCCCAGCTTGCATAGTCGGTGGGGTCCAGTACAAATAAACTTGCGTAGCGTTTGTTGTTCTTCAGGAAATCGCTGTGGTCTTTGTACGAATGTGCTGCCGATGGGTATTTACGGAAGCATTCGTCCTTGGCATCGTCGGTATAAGTATAGGTTTCGCCGTTCCAAGTGTTCTTGCATTTTATGCCAAAATGGTTGCTGGCGTTGTTGCAGAGTTCGCTGCTGCCCGCCGCCGTTTCAAATATGCCTTGTGCCAGCGTGATGCTGGCCGGTATGCCGCAGCGTTTTTGTTCGGCAATGGCCAAATGTTTGTACCGGGCTATGTATTCTTGTGCTTTTTGGTCAAAGGATTGTTGGGTTTGCGCGGCAGCGGACGAAGCGGCCGCCAACAATGCCCATAGAAATTTCTTAATCATTTTTTTCTTTTTTGGGGAAAAATGCCCGAAGGGTCCGTGTCTTGAAAATATAAATTACCCGCTGGGAAAAATGCCGCACCCATCTCCCGGAATATGTAACAATAACCGAGAAATCCCGATGCTCAAATTTTCCTTATCAACATCAAGCCGTCGCGCAGGGGCATTATTACTTGCTCCACGCGCCGGTCTTCGGCTATTTTTTTGTTGAAATTGTGCATGTGTGCCGCCGCGTTGCTTTGCTGCTCCACGGGCAATATCACTTCGCCGTGAAACAACACATTGTCGGCTATGATGAAGCCACCCGGTTCCACCCTGTCTATCAGCATATCGAAATACGTACCGTAGCTTTTTTTGTCGGCATCCAAAAATACCAAATCGAACCGGCCCTGTATTTTGGGCACCACGTCGGCCGCGTTGCCGAGGTGCTGCACTATTTTGTCCTTAACGCCCGCCTGTAGCCAATAGCGGTCGCGCATGTCCTGCAAATAAGGGTCTATGTCCACGGTGTGCAATTTGCCGCCGGGCTGCAATCCGCGGGACAGCGCAATGGCCGAATAACCGGTATAGGTACCCAGTTCCAGAACCAGTTTGGGCTTGACCATATAGCTCAGCATTTCCAGTACCACGCCTTGCAAATGGCCCGAAATCATCTGTGCGCCGCGCACCGTGGCGTGGGTTTCCCTGTTCAGCGAGGCCAACACTTCCGGTTCGGGCGTGCTATATTGCTCCGCATAATCGTTGATGGGGCCGGGGGTTATTACGTGCTGCATATATGTTGGTTTTAGAGGGTGGCTAAGATGCAGTGATCAAAAATTGGGCTTTAGTTTATTGTGGGTGTAAAATTCTCCAATATAGCTTACCACTTCGTCCGCGCTGTCATATACTTTTACCAAATCAAGGTCGCCGGGGCTTATGTTGCCTTCCTTTTCAAACATGGTCATCTTCATCCAGTCAAACAAGCCCTGCCAGTACTCGCTGCCCACGCATACCAAAGGCGTTTGGGTCAGCTTGCGGGTTTGTATCAAGGTGGCCACTTCAAAAAATTCGTCCATGGTGCCCCAGCCGCCCGGCATCATGACGAAGCCTTGTGAATATTTGGTGAACACTACCTTGCGCACGAAAAAGTAGTCGAAGTTAAGGTTTTTGTCGCTATCGATATAAGGGTTGTAATGCTGCTCGAAGGGCAATTCGATGTTCAGCCCCACCGATACGCCACCGGCCATGTTGGCGCCTTTGTTGGCGGCTTCCATGATGCCGGGGCCGCCGCCGCTGATGATGCCGAAACCTTCCTTGGTCAATTTTTCGGCTATTTCCACGGTCAAATCGTAGTATTTGTTGCCCGGGTGCGTGCGTGCGCTGCCGAATATGGAAATGCAGGGGCCTATGCGCGCCATTTTTTCAAACCCCTCCACAAATTCGGCCATTATCTTGAACAATTGCCAACTGGAATGGGATTGGGGTTCGGTCCAATCGCGGATTTTAAGTTTCTGAAATTGTTCTTTCATGGAGGCAGTCTAAAGTTTTTTACGTTGAGCTACTTTGTTGCTTGTGCCAATCAAAACCCTTGGAGGCAGGGCAAAGATAGGAGTATTATTTCTTTAGGCCATGCCGGCCAAATGTGAAGATAAAGGTCTTTTGCCGGCTTAACAAATTTCACGCCCAACTGAACATTGGCAACCGACATGGGCCATGCAATTCGCAGTGCGGCAACATCGCGGCTGTTTTTGCACAAACAATGTTTTGCATGTATGCTTTTGGGGGCCTGAAATTTTAAAATCAACACCCGGTTGCGGTTGAAAAGTATTTTTATGCGGAACCTTTTTCATATAGTTCGCCAAAAGGTGCGTTAATGTTTTATTATTTTTATTTGGTTTCTTAATGGCTATTCGTTAGCTTTGGCATCCACGTTGTTGTTTTTAAATCAAAAAATCATTTGTATTTGTAACTAAATTTACACACGATCATGTCCATGCGTCAATTGAAAATCACGAAATCAATTACCAACCGCGAGAGCCAGTCATTGGAAAAATACTTGCAGGAAATTGGTAAAGTTGACCTCATCACCCCCGAAGAAGAAGTGCTGCTGGCCGTTCGCATCAAACAGGGCGACCAAAAAGCACTGGAGAAACTGACCAACGCTAATTTACGTTTTGTGGTTTCGGTGGCCAAGCAGTACCAGAACCAAGGTTTGTCGCTCAGCGATTTGATCAACGAAGGGAATTTGGGGTTAATCAAGGCGGCGCAACGTTTCGACGAAACCCGTGGATTCAAGTTTATTTCTTACGCCGTATGGTGGATTCGCCAATCCATCCTGCAAGCCTTGGCCGAACAAAGCCGCATAGTGCGCCTGCCCCTCAACAAAGTGGGCCTGACCAACAAGATAAGCAAGGCTTATTCGATGCTGGAACAGGAATACGAACGCGAACCCTCGTCCGAGGAACTGGCGTTGTTGCTGGACATAGAACTGGAAGAGGTGGAAGCCACTTTGGGCGTGGCTGCCAGGCATATAAGCATGGATGCGCCTTTCATAGACGGCGAAGACAATACCTTGTTGGACATTCTGGAGAATGGCAATGCCTCGAAAGCCGACCGCCAGATAGAACACAGCGACTCCCTGCGCTTGGAGGTGGTCCGTGCTTTGGCTACGCTTACCGACAGGCAGCGCGACGTATTGGTGCTGTATTTTGGCATCGGCACCGCAAACCCGGTGTCGCTGGAAGATATTGGCGAACGCTTTGGGCTTACGCGCGAGCGCGTGCGCCAAATCAAGGACAAAGCCATAATCAAATTGCGCGCCACCAACCGCTGCAAATTATTGAAATCTTTCCTGGGATAGGGCAAGGGTTTATCAATACAATACCCCGATATTGGCTTTTGGGGCAATTGGGCATGGTTAGTAAAAAAGCAACAAACGATGTGCCCGGCAAAACCTTTGCCGGGCACATCGTTTGTTGTTGCGCCTTTGTGAGGCAATTATCGGGCCGTTTTCGGACACTGTTGCGCAAGTCAATGTCTGCAATAAAAAAGACGACGAGACACCTGTGGCATCCCATCGTCAAATAATGATAAATAAATCTAAAGAAAAAGGGTCGATGAAATTAAGCCAAAGTGCCAATTTTTTTGGTTATTTGCGATTTCAAGTTGCTGGCTTTGTTCTTGTGGATAACATTGCGCTTGGCCAATTTGTCTATCATAGATACTACCTTGGGAAGTTGCTCCGTTGCAACTTCTTTTTCGGTTAATTTCAACAACTCGCGTATGGCGTTACGGGTGGTTTTGCCATAGTAACGGTTACGGTCGCGACGCTTCAAAGCCTGGCGGGCATCTTTTTTGGTAGCTTTATGATTTGCCATTTTTTACGCTATTATCTTTTTTAATGGTATTAATTTTCAAAAGGACTGCAAAGGTATCGAAAGTTTCTTGATCAGAAAAACTTTTTTTAATACTGCATCATTTTTTTGCTAAGCTGTTCCATGTAGTCCAATTTTTCCAAGAACATATCGAGCTTGTCTTTGGGCAGGCGGAAGTTATATACATTCCCGGTTTTGTAGGTTTCGAGGTAATCGAAATAGTCGTAATTCCATTTGCCCAATTGGCGCCTGTCGGTATTAAGGGTTTGGGCCACTACTTCCAGGTCGAGCGGTGCTTTGATGCGGATGATGGCCATGCTCTTTATTTCGGTTTCGGTGAATTTGGACAGCAGCGGATTTTTTGGTTTTGCAGCCACGGCCGTAGCATCTGCTGCGGCTATTCCGCTTGCCACGTTCAGCGAAGCCCAGTCGAAATTGCCGGGCAAGCCGGGCATCAAGAAATGGTTCAGCCTTTCCATGATGGTGGCCGTGGCCACGAAAGCCAATACATGGTTTTGCGTTTCTTGGGGCAGGTATTTTTTTATGGACCAAAAATCGTCCTTGCCCGTGCGCTGCATGGCATTGATTACGGGACGGGGGCCGCTGTTGTAGGCCGCCACCACCAAGAGCCAATCGTCCAGCTGGTCGTAGAGGTAACTCAAGTATTTGGCTGCCGCGTGTGTGGAACGCAATAAATCGGTACGGTCGTCGCGGGTGCCGTTTACGGTCAAGCCCATCATTTTGGCAGTGGATTCCATGAATTGCCAATAGCCCACGGCCCCCACGGGCGACTTTGCGTTTTTGTTCAAGGCCGACTCTATGACCGCAAGATATTTTAATTCCTGCGGTATCTCATACTTGTTCAGTACGGTTTCCATGGATTTGAAAGTGCCTTTGGCCCCCCTGCCCTTAACGGACCTTAGCGTGGTGCCGCAGCTGCTCATGTACCTTTTCACGTAATCGAGCACAAAGTTGTTCATGTGTCCGTAATAGGCTACTTCGCCGGCCAGGGGCACTGCCTTGAACCTGTCGTTGGCCACTGCCACCCTGTCCAACGGGCGAGCCATGGATGCGGCAATTTTCAGTACGGGCTTGCCGTCGGTTTGACCGGTGTTTGCTTTGGCGGCTTCCGCATTTTTTTGCGTGGGAACGGCAGCAGGTTTGCCCGCCCCTTTAAGGGCAAAAGGAATGGCCTGTGCAGCCATGCTGTCGCAGACATTGCCCACTCCGGGTTCCTTCATGGCAATTTTTTTTCCGTTTGAGTGTACTTTCTTGGACTTATGCGCCTGCGCCACCAACAACGATGGCGACATTGCTAAGACCGAAAACAGCAAACACTTGCTTTGCATGAACTTTTTCAATACTGTCAATCCTTTTTTTAAGTGGTACATGCAACCGGCGTATTTTCATTGCCGGCTTTTTGTTTGAACGTTGGCCCCAACGATGGTTTAATGCCAACGTGGCCTCGCAAGATAAGAAAAATTTCTTTTCTTGCTACTGCCCCGCGGAAAATAATCGGGGAAAAAAACTGCCGTTTGCCCCGATTGCGGAAAAATATCAGGCATTTTGTTTTTCCGTGGCGGCGTTGGCATCGGGCGCGGAGGGGGGGGGCTTCATGCCGTTTTCTATTTCCTTCTTGATGCCGTCCTTGGCATCGTTGAACTCCCGTATGCCTTTGCCCAAACCTTTGGCCAATTCGGGTATTTTTTTGCCGCCAAAAAGTATTATGATTACCAATACTATCCACAACCATTCCATGCCGCTGGGCATGGACAGTAAATATTCGGGGTTCAATGCTGCGATTGCCATTGTATTAATTTTTGTTTAAAATGTTTGAGCTACAAAGGTAACGTATGTTTGGCATAAAACAGTGGCTATTTATGTTTGGGTTAACGCAATAATGTGTTAACGTTGGGAGCCTTTTAGTTATGGTGGAAAAATCATTAATGCTAAAACGCAAAAAAAATGCCCACGAATAATTAACTCGTGGGCATTTTTTTGTTTCCAAACGCCTAAAATGTAGTTCTACCAAGATTCGAACTTAGACTAACTGAACCAAAATCAGTTGTGCTACCATTACACCATAGAACTATCCGTTCGGTTTGGGGTTGCAAAGGTAATTATTCTTGCACATCTTCCAAAAAACCAAGCAAGTTTTTTGAAAAAAATTTTATTGCCACACAAATTTGTACAGCACGAACAGTACGCCCAAAAGAAACATGGAAACCAATATGCCCCTGGTCGTTTGGTAGCACTTGCGGTTCAGGAAAAAATAAAACGGAACCAAGTTGCTTATGGTGGCCAACGACAGTATCTTGCTGGCTTCGTTAAGTTTCCACGGGCTGTCGAAGGAGGCGAACATACCCAGGTAATCGGTCAGCGACGTGTGGCCCGACCATACGAAATACAGCACCAACACGGCCAATAGGGGAAACAACAAGCCCACCAACAAGCCCAACAGGGCATTGTCTTCTTTCTTTCTTTTGGGCTTGGGTAGGGTGGTGGCAGGGTCGTTTAAAGAATCAATAGACATTTGTTAAATTATGCTAATTTGATGGAAATGAATTAATGTTTCATGGCGGCTTCAATTTCTTGCACCGTGATGGGAATGCCCTTGAACAAATCTTTGTTGCCGTTTTTGGTGAGCCAAAAATTGTTTTCGATGCGCACGCCCATTTGTTCTTCTTCTATGTAGATACCCGGTTCTATGGTAAACAACATGCCTTCTTTTACCGGCTCGTTGCGTGTGCCCAAATCGTGCACGTCAAGGCCCAAATGGTGGCCTATGCCGTGGTAAAAATATTTTCGGTAAGCGGGGTTGGCGGGGTCTTGGTTCTTGATGTCCGACTTGGAAACGAGGCCAATGCCCAACAATTGTTTTTCCATTTCCTTGTTGACCTTATCGATATAAGCGGCATAATTGATGCCCGGCTTCAGTATGCCCGCACAAAAGTTGAACACGTTCAGGCAGGCGTTGTACACCTCTTTTTGTCGTTTGGTAAATTTGCCGTTGACGGGTATCGTGCGGCTCATGTCGGCATTGTAATTGCCGTATTCCGCACCAAAATCCATCAGCAGCAATTCGCCATCTTTACATTCCTCGTTGTTTTCGATATAATGCAATATGCGCGCCCTGTCGCCGCTGGCTATGATGGGGGTATAGGCGTGGCGGCTTGCCCGGTTGCGGATAAATTCATGGGTTATTTCGGCCTCCACTTCATACTCCGTTACGCCCGGCCGCAGGAATTGCAATACGCGGTCAAAGGCTTTGTGGGTAATGTCCACGGCAGTTTGCGTCAAGGCTATTTCTTCTTTGGTTTTTACGGCGCGCAACCGCTTCATTACTTTTGCCGACCGTTCGTATTTGTGCAAGGGGAACTGCTCCATTATGCCCTTTGCGAATTGCAGGTCGGTACGCAATACCGCCCCCCTCCTGTCGTTTTCGTTGGTGTCGAGGTATATGTGTTCGGCATGGTGTATCCATGTTTGCAACTGGGCATCTATGCTGTCGAGGTATTGCACATTTTCTATGCCGCTGATTGCCGTGGCTTCGTCCTTGCGCAGCAAGTGGCCGTTCCATTTTTCGAGCAATTCGTTGGGCCGTTGCACCACCAATACCTCCCGGGCGGCTTTGTCGGCATTGTCGGGATAAAGCACTACCATGGTTTTTTCTTGGGTAATGCCCGATAGCCATACCACATCCGAATTGGCCTTGTAGCGATGTATGGCATCCCCATTTTCGGCCACCTCGGGGTTGGCACAAAATATGGCTACGGAATCGGGTCTCATTTCCTTGACGAACCTTTCGCGGTTTTGGACGTACAAACGCGCATCTATGGGCAAGTATCTCATTGTGGTACCGATATTTTCTTAAACGGACACAAAGTAAGGAAATAATGGGGAAGCGGCCATTTCCTTTTAATAAGAAAACCAAAGAATACCTTTGCAATTCATGGCGGGCATTTACCTACATATCCCTTTT
>JASGFI010000028.1:0-26476 GCA_047605615.1 Edaphocola sp.
TCTCTTTGAGTTCCCTCACTGCGTTCGGGATGACAGCGCGTTCGGGATGACAAGAGCTCCCTCGCTGCGATCGGGACATACTATGCTACGACAATTTTAAATGCACCCATTTGGTGTCGGGACTCTCTACTTTTGAGATATTATTGTTCGAGGCACTTCGTTGTTTTTATCAGCAAACAATGTTCAACCCTTCGCCAAGGTGGCCAAAGCCGTTGCTATGCGCCGCCGGGCGGCGCCGCTGCCTATCGTAGCTAAAATATCGAATACGCCGGGGCCAAACTTGCCGCCCACCAACATGATGCGCAAGGGCAACATCAGCTCTCCTTTTTTGAGGCCCGATGCCCCCACGGCTTCGTCAAAAGATTGTTCCAGTGCATCGTGTTCAAAGGGTATGGCACCCAACCGGGTTGACCAATCTTGAAAAAACGTAGCTTTTTCGGGTGTCCATTTTCCTTTTATGCTTTCAGTGTCTATGGTTTCGGGGTCGGCAAAGAAGAAGCCGCCCTGGGTCACAAAATCGGCCAAGAGCTGGCAGCGTTCCTTTATGAGGGCCACCACTTTTACCAATTGGCTTGGCTCGGGGTTTATATTGTTTTTTTGGAAAAACGGCAATGCCAATTGCGCCAATCGTTGGTTGTCGGCACGCTGAATGTGTTGCTGGTTGTACCATTTGGCTTTTTCGTAGTCAAATTTTGCGCCGCCTTTATGCACTCGCTCCATGGAGAACAATGCTGTCATTTCTTCCATGGAGAAAATTTCTTGCTCCAAGCCGGGATTCCAGCCCAGCATGGCCAGCAGGTTCACAAACGCTTCGGGCAAAAAACCATGTTCCCTGAAGCCTATGGTTGTTTCCCCGGTTTTGGGGTCGGTCCAATCCATCGCATATACCGGGAAGCCAAGCCTGTCGCCATCGCGTTTGCTCAGTTTTCCATTGCCGTCGGGTTTCAATATCAAGGGCAGGTGCGCCCATTGGGGCATTTCCTTTTCCCAACCAAGGTAGCGCCACAGCAATATGTGAACGGGTGCGCTGGGCAGCCACTCCTCGCCGCGAAAGGCATGAGTTATCTTCATCAAATAATCATCTACCACCACCGCCAGGTGATAGGTGGGCATACCATCGGCCTTGAGCAGCACCTTGTCGTCCACCACATGGGTATCGTGGCTTATGTCGCCGCGTATCATGTCGGTAAAGTGTATGGTTTCGTCTTCAGGTACTTTTATGCGCACCACGTAAGGCGTGCCTGCCAATATCAGTTTCCGCACTTCGTCGTCGGGCAGCGTAAGCGAGTTGCGCATCAATCCCCTGGTTTTATGGTCGTATTGCGGCAAGGGGTTTTCGGGGGTTTTGTTGTTGCGCATTTGTTCCAGCTCTTCGGGGGTATCGAAGGCGTAATAGGCATGTCCGGCAGCAATCAGTTGCTCGGCATAATCCCTATAAATGGGCTTGCGTTCGCTTTGCCTGTAAGGTGCGTGGGGCCCGCCTTGGCGCACGCTCTCATCGGGCTGCAGACCGCACCAGTCCAAACAGTCGAATATATAATCTTCGGCACCGGCCACAAAGCGGGTCTGGTCGGTGTCTTCTATCCTCAATACAAAAGTGCCCTTGTTCTTTTTGGCGAAAAGATAGTTGAACAAAACAGTGCGCACGCCACCGAGGTGGAGGCCGCCCGTAGGGCTGGGGGCAAAACGCACGCGTACATTGTTGGTTTCCATGGCGCGAAATTAGGCAGAAAGAAGGTAATCTTCAATAAAAAAGGGCCGCGACCAAGCGCGACCCAGTAATCAAAAAGAAGAAGCAGAAAAACTTTTATTTACTTACCGTAAATTTCGCAGTAGAGGTAACCTGATCGTCATTTACCACGAGGATGTAGTTGCCATTTACAAATTTGCTCAGGTCAATTTCAATTTTATTGTCCCCAACCGACAGGTTGCTATAATTGGCAGCAAACACAACCCTTCCCAAAACATCTGTTACTTTAACGGAAACATCGCTGTTCGACTTTGCAACCACATTGAAATTCAAGTTGGTGCTGGCGGGGTTGGGATAAACGGATATGGTGCTGGCCGCTGCCTTGCCGCTGCCCAATATACCCGAGGTAGCGCAGCTATAAGTAACCGATGCGTATCCGTAATTGTTGTCGTCGCTTGTATCTACCACATCTGTAGCTTCTGCGCCGCCGCTGTAAAACATGCCAAATTCCAACCACCAATAATACGATTCGCCATCGGTGAAATCTGCATTTTCCACTTGGGCAGTAGCATCGGAACTAAGCAACCATTCAATTTCCGAAGCATCAACATTATATCCATAATACACAGCGGTATCTCCTGCATAAATAGTATCCGATACGGCGAAATAATAATAGTAGTCTAAACTTATTGGCGAGTAGTACAAGACCGTATCGCCCGGCACCAAGGCATCGGGGCCGTTGTTCACGAACAGATACGACACATAGGTAGAATCCGTACAAGAAACGGTGCCGCCATCTGTGGGGCTAACCAATATGGTTTCTATGTCACAATAGCGTTGTGCCCTCAGGGCGGTACCGAAACCTACTAACAGCAGTAGCAGCGTCAAACTCTTTTTCATCATTTTCTTTTTTTTTTGCTCCAAAAGGACGTTATCAATAATATATTTAGCACGAAGAAAAAGAATGTCACACCACCTTTGTTTCACTTTGCTGTAAACAGCCAAATTGTTGCTACAAAAAAACAATTCCGGCACAAGATTGCCTATTGCGGGGCAAACAAGAACCTGAGCGTGACCCCGCCGCGCGTGGTGGTTATGGGGTACGACGTAGATAGTACGGGTATGCTCTGCCTCCTGTCGAAATAAAAACGCAGCTGCAAATAATCGTTCACTATATAATCTATGGTGGGCGATATGGTTATTACCTTTTGCCCGCGGGTGGGTATATTGGTGTTTTGCGCCAGATAGGTGTTGGACGTAATATCGTCCCTATAGCCCACGGACACATTTACGTTCAGGTCGTTTTTAAGCTTCGTCACCCCAAATACCGGGAAAGGCAGCACGAACCCCTTGATGCGTGCGCCACCGCCTACTACCAGTTCCGAAGATTTTGTTTCGCTGACTTGATAGTCGGTCAGGCTCAGGCTTACGGTACGCGATTTGTTGAATTTCACGCTCAGGTTCATGCCATTTTTAAAGGCTGTTTCTATGCCCAAAAACGGCCCCAGTGTTTCGGTCATGGTAATATTGGGCACCTGAAAATAAGGTATGTAATTGTGCGAATTGCTGTCTATGAACGATGGGTAGCCGGTAGCCAAAATATCTTGGTAGTACAAGTTGCTGGCAAAGCTGTTCATGCTCAACGTACCCGCATAAGTATGGCTGATGTTCACGTTGTTTACATAATCGGCCAGGGAGGCCATCTTCGACAGCCCATTATACGTCAAGCTCCAGTTGGGTAACGGGAAATAGTACTTGAACGGATTGGACTTGATGTTTTCATTTGCCGTCTGCACCAAGGGAATGGTACGTGCATCCCTGCCGGTATAAGCTGCCAGGAAGGAGGGTATCAATACATCTTGCGAATACTGGGTGTAGCCTTTGGCATAGGCAGGGTCGTCCGGGTCGTCGGCACCGGCGGTGTAGGGGTTAATGCTGCCCAACCTGCGCGACACCGTGGTTCTATTGGCCATAAACTCTTCATAGGTGCCCGACAGTTGGTTGGCCTTTGACGATTTAAAGATTGTCTTGAGGCCAATGTAGGTGATGTTAAAAGTACCTAAGCTGTAAGGCGTATAGTGGGCATAGTCGCTTCCGTCGTACTTAAATGTTTCCGAATAGCTTTTGGAAAATTGTTTGGTCCACGTAAGGTTGATGCGCAAATCCGGCACGGGTTCCAAGGTAGCTTGTATGTTCAGGTTTTGGCTGTAAGCCTGCTGCAATAGTCCGTTGAAGAGACTATCCTGCGAAATACGTTGCAGCGCGGCTTGCCGGTCGAACCAGGCTTGGCTGGGTTGGTTGCCAAAAGCAAAATCATACCACGGGTTGTTCGAACGGTTGTTGACGCCCAAGAACCGGGTGCTGTCCATAAACCCGGGCAAGGTGGTGCCGCCTGTTTCGGCATAGTTAAGGCTTACGCGCTTTACCATGGTTACCAGTCTGCCCACCGCTATGGCGCCATCGGACATGAAGGGCATGGTGTTGCGCCTTTTGGCTCGCCAAGCCGCCAATTCTTTTTTAAATCGTTTGCGTTCGGCTTTTTTGGCGGCCTTCCAGGCCGTGTTCAGCGCCTTGGCGCTCATGGTGTCGGCACCGGGTATTTTCGTCTTGTCGATGTCTTTCTTTTCGGGCCGTGGGGGCAACTGTGCCAACCTGCGCCGCTCCTCGCGCTCTTCCTCGCGTTGTCTTTGCCTTTCGGTACGGCTGCTTACCGCCGCCGCCTGCGTGGTATCGGTATTTTGGGTGCCCGCCGGGGCCACCTTTGCATCTTTGCCCTGCAACATTGCGTTCTTATTGGACCCCAACTTACCTCCTTTTTGATTGGCGTTGCCTATACGTTTTGGCGTATTGACGGCTTTGGTATAGCGCCATTTATTGTACAGTTGGCTAAAAGTAAGTTCGCCATTGATTTGTTTGTTCCGGGTATTGGCTATGATATTTCCCTGCGTATAGGCAAGGCGCGAGGCCGCCGTCCAGTTGTAAGTGGATGCGTATGTAAGGGTGACCCGTGTCCAATCCAGAAAAGGGAATTTCTGCGTAGGCACCGTGTAGGTGGCGTTGAGCGTTTGCGAGAAATAGGTATTGCGCCCCAGCTTGCTCAACGCGCCGAGCATCGAGTCCTTTTTCTCTTTGGTATCTATCCAACCTTCAGGTTCGTCTATTCTGGATTGGTTATTGGCCGAATAGTTGAACGATAAAGACTTGGACAGTTCCCAACGCAAGGCATAGGTTCTTTCCCACACAAAGTTTTTGTAAAACGTGGGGTCTATTACATAATCGTCGTCCTCCAGGTTGCGCACTTGGGTTTCGCCCACCATGCGGTGCAGGTTGTTGCGGAAGCTAAAGGAGCTGGGCAATAGGTTAAAGTTGAAGTCTTTAACCGGCAAGGCCCATTTCGATTTGGTTTTTATCAGCTTTTTAAATGGCTCGATGAATTTGGTCTTAAGCCCATAATTATAGCCAAGACCCAATTTTTGGTCCACCAATTCATCTTTCAACAATGTGGGGTCGCGGCCAAAAGTACGGTTGTAGGCATAGCTGGCATCGAAGTTCTTCAAGCTCCAAGGCATGTTTTTACCCTGTTTTTCCGGATTGCCCAAGTAACGTATGTTGGCCAAGTTGAACGCCGTAACGGAGCTGAATGTTTGTGCCGCTTTGTGTGCCGAATCGCGCAAATTGTCATCGGAAATGCGGGCCAATTTATCGGACAACAATATGTCCTTGTCGTAAGGGTCATATTGCGGATTGCTCACCGTTTCCGAATAGCCCACATACACGGGCAGTTGCAGGCCTACTTTCTTGGGCAGCAATTTTCCCATGTTCAGGGTCGTATTGGCACCATAGGCATAATAATCGTCGCGCGAGCGTTCGTTCACCTTTTGGTCTATGGCTCCGTAGCCAACGGTGTGCATACTTGCGTTCATGTTTACGTTTCCGAGGTCGGCAAGCTGCATGTTGACTTGCCCGGTGGCCGCATAGCCCGGCTGTTCGTTGGGGTCAACGATGCGCAACTCGTCAAACCACACCTCCGCACACTTTCGCTGCCCGTCGTCGTTGGGTGTACTCAGGGTTTGCTTGGGGTTGGCCACACCCAGCATTATTACTTTTATTTCCCCAAAATTGGGATTGCCCAACACCGATATGGTATTGCCCATGCTATCGGTGCCCGTATAGGTGACGTAGGCAGCTTGGCCGGCATCGTTTCGGGCTTGCTTCAGCGCGGTCAAATCGCTGAGCAACATTTCTAATTTGTTGGCATCGGGCCATATCAAACTGGCATCTTTGCCCACGCCGGCAGCCGTTATTTGCAGGGGTATCCGGTATTCGTAATAGTTGTTGGTAACATCGCTGCCCAAGCGTATGAAGGCTACCAAATCGCCGTCGCGCAGGGCAGTTTGGCCCGGCACCGATTCGGCATGTACGAACATCCGCATGGTTTTGTACTGCCTCAAATCCAGGGTTTGTGCCTTGAATGCGCCGCGTGCGTCGCCGTCCTTCAAGCCGCACACCTGCAAGGAGAGCGACTGCTCGTCCAGCTGCAAATTTTGGCCTGTTTGCCCGGCGGTCACTTGGCGTTCCAGTCCGGGAGGCATTACGTAGGGTACGGGCGAGCGGTCGGAGTTTTGCTCCAAGCTAACCGCCGTCAAACCATAAGAGGTGGTCAGCTGGTCTTCTTCGGGTATGTTTTCGCCGGGCGAGGTAAGCGACAATTGGTAACGGCGCCATTGGTTCCTGTCCAGTTGCAATTGGGCGAAGCGCACTATGGTAGTATCGCTGAAGCCCGTCATGAACATACGCATGAAACGTATGGAACGAAAATCGCCTATGCCGCCCACTGCTTGGTCGTATTCCCTGATGGGTATCTTGAACTGGTACCACGTTTGGGTAGAAGTACGGCCATTGTCCAGTTCTACGTTGGTGGTTTTTTTATCTACTATAAAATTGCTGCCCACCGCCATGATAGGGTCGGTAGAGGGGCGCAGTTTCACATGGTACTGATAATAGGCCTCTGTTTCGTTCAGCGAGTTGTCTTTGTTTATGTCCTCCGACTCGGGATAAGCCGAACCCGACGTGGTGTAAGTGGCCGTGGCACTGCTTATGGGCGAGTTGCCGTGTGGGCTATTGAAATTGATGTACCGCAAGTATGCCTCGCCGTGCCTACCGGTTATTTGGTCGTAGTCGCTGCCGCGATAATGGTGGAAATTGTCGGATGCAGGGTCGTTTTGCAACCTCAACAAAGCATCGGCATCTGTTATTACGCTGGGTGCATTGCTAAGAAAATTGGCAAATTTGGTTCGCTCTTCATCATCGTTCAGTTCATCGTAACCCACGTCCTGCACCGCACGGGCATTTTCGTCATTGTCGAATGCACGGGTTATCTGCTGTTGGAATTGCGGTACATAGCCCCATTGCGTGGCATCCAATTTGCTGTAATCTTTGGGGTAGGGTATTCCGTTTTCAAACGACATGCGGGCATCTTTCAACACATCTTCCGATACATTGCCGAGGTTGAAATACAGTTCGCCGGCATTATCTGTTTTATACAAAAAAGGGTCGAGCAGCCAAAAGGTAATGTACTCCACGTTGGTGGCTTCAAAATCGCTGGAGTTGTTGTCCAAGGCACGTTGTATGCCGCCCCAACGGGCTTTCGGATTTGTAAAAATGCCGCTATCATTCACATTGTCCAGAGAAAAATTGTACGGGCCGCGGGTATTGGGATAATAGCCAAGGTCAAACGTCTGCAAACCACACTGTCCGGTAATGCAGCTTTTCAGGGGGTACACTTCTTGCTGTTGCACCTGGCGCCAGTAATCTTGGTAGCCGGTATCGGCCTGTATGTTGTCGGGCGTGCCCGAGCTTCCGTCTATCAAAGTAGGCTCCAGCATATACCAGGAGAGCTTGGCCCTGTTGTCGTTACTCGTAAGGTTGTCGGTATTGGTAGCCTCGGGAAACAGTGCTATGTTATTGGGGTCTTTTGCACCCACCGGGGGGCTGCTCAAAAACCAGCTGGTAGCCGGGAAGCGTAAGTCTATGGAGTTGTTGGTGCCTTCAAAATCGTCTATCTGCGCGGCGCCTTCGGGGTCCAATGCGTCCACGAATCGTTGGTGGCCGGGAAAAATACCCGCCACCTCGCCCGATACACTTATCAACGAAGGGGCAGATGTGCTGTAAATAGGCAGCTTGTCCAGCATTTTGGTAATTGCCGGCACTTCGCTTTGGTAGGTGGCATCGAAGCCGGCTACGGTATTTTTTACGGGGTCGTCGCCGTAGCTTACTTTTTGCGTATAAGGCCGTTCTGTAAGGCGCATCAGCGTGGTGCCCAGCGTCAATTTATCGTTGAAATAATAATCGGCCCTTACGCCCCAAAAATTTTGCTGCACTATGCCGAAGGTCGCGTTGTCTTCGTAGGAAATAGTAATGGGGATGGAAGAGCTAAGGTAACTTTGGTTAATGATTTTCACCGTGCCCCGGCTATAGTCAACGGTATAATCCACGTTTTCCGACAGCCTTTGGCCGCCCGCCGTTACCGTTACCGACCCCTGCGGTATATTGAAGCCGCCCAGCGACACCTCCGACCCCGAAGCGCCCTTGTACTGGCCGCTTAGTACAAAGCGGTTGTTTTGTTGGTAGTTGCGGGCTATGGTTTTGGTGGAATCGTAGAGCATTGGGTACAGGTAACGCTTTTCCAAGGTGGCGTCGCCGCCAAGCGATGGCTTCAATCCTTCGCCAAAGGGTTCCAGCATGGGGAAGATAATTTTTCCCATTTGCGAATTGACGGTAATGCCTTCCACATAATCGAACACGCCATCGGGTGCGGGGTCGTTTTGGGGATTCAAGCGGTCAAGGTTCAGCAATTTTATCAGGGGTATGCCGGCGCTGGGGCCTTCGGGTATATAGCGTTTTTCGCCACCGCCGGGGTCTTGGTACAGCACGTTTAGCCGAAAGCCGTCTTCGGCCAGATTGGTGCCGCCGGTAGCATACACGTTTTTCATCATCAGGTTCCAAATAGGCAAGCGCGGCAATGCCGATACTGTTTTCAGCATCTTTAAGAACATGACCTTGGTGTTGTCGCCGTCCGGAGGAAAGTCTTCCGCAAATTCACCTACTTGATACACTTTGCCATTCACGGTGTATCTGTAAGCCACGCCTATCACGTCGTCGGCATTTACCTGGGTGTTCAGGGCTATATAACCCAGCTGGGGTTGAAAGGTATATTCCGATGTGTTGAGCTGGCGCATGGTGGCCACCGTATAATCCTTGCCCTGGCTGGAATCCAAACCTATGTTTATGAGCGAACGGATAGTGCCGGTACCTTGCTTGCGCAGCTGGGAATACTGTGCCAACTGATTGTACAGGCTGTTGGCCCTATTGTCGGGATAGCCGTTGGGTATGCCCGCAGAGGCGTCGGTAAGGTTGGTGCGGTACGGACTGGCCTCGCCCAAATCCATGAAGTTAATCATGTTGCGCACGCCGGTAGTGGCGCCGGTGCGGTTGGTAACCCACACTTCTATTTTATTGATAACTACCTGGCTGTTGACAACCGGATAGTTGGCCAAGGCGTTGTCATAATTATTGAAAAAGTATTGGCCCAGTAAGAAGTTCCGGTTTTCTTCATAATCGTCGGCCTTTATTTCAAAGCTCGTGGTTTGCGCGCCGCCTTGGAGGCTCAAGGTTTTCCGTTGCGATTTTTGTTGGCTCAATACGCCGGTTAAGAACAAGCGGCCAAATTGCAATTGTGTTTTTATGCCAAACAACGAAAGCGGGCCGGTAAGCAAGCTGCTCTTTAAGGGGAAGCTTACATTGCCGGCTTCCACCTTTTTTATTATGTCGTCTTCCTTGCCGGTATATTCCAGTTTTTGTGTGTTTTGTTCGCCGAAAGAGGGCAGGGTATTGTTGCTGATGTTGAGTTTAAGCTTATCGCCTATTTGCGCCAGCAGGTTTACGTTCATCTGCATGTCGAAATCGAAGATGCCGTATTTCTGCGCCCTTTGGGTAAGGTTGGGGTTCTTCATGTTCTGCCAACTGCCGCCAAAGGTCAAGTCCATATTGCCTTGGGGTTTTACGGATATGCCGTTGTTGCCAAACAACCGGTCGAAGATACCTTCTTTGTATAGCGTGGGCAATTTTGGTTTTTGGTTAAACATGCTCAGCGCATCGAGCCTTTGCTTCCAGTAGTCGGTTTCGTCTTGGGCGGCCTTCATTTTCATGTATTCCTCGGCCGTAAGGTAGGTGGGCGGTTTTATGTCCTTGCCGCCTACTTGCTCCCTAAGGGTGTAGGTGCTGTCTTCGGGGTTGTATTCTACTATCTTTTTTACATTGGCCGGGTCGTTCAGGTCCATGCCGGCAGCGGTCGTGTCGTTGCCGGACATGGTGTTTTGCTCCAGCGGAAAGCGCATTTCCGGGGTATCGTTGGGCGGGGGCGGCGGGTCAAAATACGGGTCATCGAAGCCCCGTGCGGTAAATACCTGCACCAGTGCCATAACCACCGCTACGCAGCCCAGTACTTTGTACCCAAAATTGTTATGCTGTTTGTTTGCCAAAATCCGCTACGCTTGCTTTTATACCAAATACTGTTCTTCTTTGCCTTATTGCAATACTACCGTATTTGCGTTTCACGATTCTTGCCCGGAAACCGAAAACGCATTCACGCAGTTACATGTTTTTTAAAGCTGATTTTATCAAATCCTCAACGCTCGTGCCACTATCGCCCGCAAGTGTAAGGGCCTTCTTTACGGCTGTTTCGGCCATTGTTTTTCCTATTCCCAGACCCATCAACGCTACTAACGCATCATTTGCTATCGTATTGTGCCCGTTGTTATTAATTTCGGGCTGTTCGGGTTCGGCCAATTTGCCCCTTAGCTCCAGTATAATGCGTTGTGCGGTTTTGGCGCCTATTCCTTTTACTTTCTCCAGGGCTTTGGCATCGCCGTTGGCCACCATCCGGCTCAGGTTGTTGGCGGTGAGGCCGGACAGTAGCACGCGCGCCGTGGCGGCACCCACCCCCGATACCGACAAAAGGGTGCGAAAAGCTTCTCTTTCGGCCTCGGTGGCAAAGCCGTACAGCACCCAGGCATCCTCGCGTATTTGCAAATGGGTAAATAGTTTGCAGGTTTCCTTGCCTGCTATTTGCTCATAAGTATTCAAGGTCAACTGCACATCGTACGCCACCCCGCCTACATCCAAATAGGTATGGGTGGGCTGTAGCGACACCAACTTTCCTTCTAAATATCCAAACATGACTAAGTACTGCTTTCTATTGCCAAACTATTGATAAGGCGCGGGCAAAAATAGAAAATAAAAAAACGCTGCAAGTGATAGACAGCGTTTTTATGAATAAAGCAACCCGGATTGGGTACCATTTATTTGTAATTGCTCCACCAAGGGCTGTCGCGCTTCTTGATTTTCCAGAAGAACATGATGCTTATGGTGGAATACTTGTCTTTATTGGCAGGGTCGCCGCGCATCTCGCCGGCCGAATGTTTGTACCCGGCTATTATTTCGTTGGACCTGTCGGACATTTTATTGGCCAATGCCGCATTGTAATTGTTGGCCTTGACCAAACCTGCGGTTTCTTGGTACAATGGGTCTATATATGTACCGCTCACATCGTCCAGGTAATCGGTGAACGTCCAGCGCAATTGGTACTCAAGCCCCAAGCCCAAGCCACGGCCTATGTCGAACTTAAAGCCTATGCCGCCCACGGCCGCATAGTTGAACAAGCTGTAAACCTTGGGAAAAACTTTTCCGGGGGCGGTAAAACCCTCGCCTTCGGTACGCAATGGTTGCAAGTCCACGTCTTTTTCTGTCCCGGTAGCCAAATCTTTATAAGTACCCCTTGGATTGAAATAAAAACCGGCCACGCCTGCCAACAAATAGGGTTGGAAACGCCATTTGGTCACTTTGCCAAATTCCCAATTGCTAAGGCGCAACGGTGCAAATTCTACCAACAGATTGGACTCCCAAAGATTGGTTTTGATGTCCAAGTTGCGCACGTAGCGTTGGTAGGCATCGTCCTTGATGCTGGTGGCCTCCAAGGCTTTTTCGGTATTCCACTCATCGGTGGCGTACAGCGAGCCGTAGTTTACGCCCCAACGGAAAGACACGCCGGGCACGTAGGTATAACGCACAAACATGCCGCCCATGAAACGCATATTTTTCAAGATATCGTCTTTATAGACCGAATTGTTGTAGTGGTCCAATATGCCTTTGGTGCCTACATCGCCCCATATATCGGATTGTCCGAAATTAAAGCCGAGCGAAAACCCGCGTTGTTCGATGTAAGGGATGTCGGGGTTGCCCCAGTCGTATTCGTGTTGCGCACTGGCGGTATTGCCCGCTAAAGGCAACAAACCAGCGGTCATCAGACCGGCAATAAAAATACTATGTAATGTTTTCCGCATAGTGGAACAAAAATTTGAGCGTTGAAAGTAATCAAAAAGTTATTCGGTTGTATGCCTTTGCACCAATTTTCTTTCAAAAAAGAGGAAACACCCCCTCAAGTGCAAGGAATTTTGGCTCATAACCTTACCCAATAGTGGGGCAAGATATAAATATAAAGTAGAAAAAGCAATTTTGGGGCAGGTAATTTTTAGTTTGACGGCCCATTGGGCATAATCATGGAAACAATGGGGCCGCACTTTATGGCATGGCCGCCAATGCCTCCGTGCCGTTTTTTTACCTTTTTTTATGTAAAAAACCTGCGGGAAAGGGTTGTTCTTCGGTTGGGCAAGTAGCTTTTGATGCAATTTGTATTTTGGAAGCGGAGCCCAATATACCCATGGCCATTGCAATAATCCTTACCTTTGCGCACTAATTTTGAAGAATACATTACCATGGATCGTAATTCAATCATTGGATTTGTGCTGTTGTTGGCTATGGCGGGCACTTATTTTTGGTGGAACAACCACGAGCAACAAGCCTATCTGGCCCAAAAAACGGCAGATTCCATTGCTATGGCGGCGGTACAAAAACCCATAAGCGCGCAGCAAGACATGGCGGCCCCCAAGGCGGATACCGCTGCTGCCCCCACCGTGGTGGACAGCTCGCTGCCCGCAGCTTTTAGGGGCATGGCCGAAGACAAAACAATAGGCAACGGCTTGTTGACAGTTCGCTTCAACACCAAAGGCGGCTACCCCGTGCAGGCCACCCTCGACAGCTTCAAGACTTACGGCGGCAAGCCCTTGGCCATTTTTAGCGGCAACCAAAACAAATTTTCGTTCAGCATACCGGCTAACGGCAAAACCCTGTTGACCGACCAGCTTTATTACACCCCCGAAGTAAGCGAACTGCCCGGCGGCGGCCAGCACCTGCGCATGACGGCAGAGGTGGCTCCCGGCCAAAAAATAGTATTGGACTATTCGCTGCCCAAGGGTGGCTATATGTTGAGCGGCAGCCTACACCTCGTAGGCTTGGGCCAAAGCCTGGCTTCGGTACAAACCATACCGCTTACCTGGATTACCGAAGTGCCGCATACCGAAAAGGATTTGAAGAACGAGCGCATGAACATGCAGGTTCACTACTTGATGAAAGACGGCGAACACGATTACTTTACCGTGGCCCGCACGGGCAGCAAGTCGCTGAACGAACCCGTTCGTTGGATGAGCACCCGCAGCCATTTCTTCAATTCCACGCTTATAGCCGAAGATGCATTCAAAACAGCTTCCTTCGATGCCAAAGAACCCCAGGCCGACACGAACATAGTAGCCGCCAATACCGGCAATTTTACCATAGCCACCAAGCCCGACAACGATTTTTCGTTTGGCTTTCAATGGTACATGGGCCCCAATGATTATAAATTGCTGAAATCGTGCAAAATGGACCTGGACGAGTTGGTACAACTGGGCATTGGCCCCTTCTTCTTCGTGAAATATATCAGCAAATGGATGATTATTCCCATTTTCGATTTCCTGAGCCGGTTCATATCCAGCTTTGGGCTTATCATCATTTGCCTTACCGTCATCATCAGGCTGCTCACCTCATTCTTTACCTACAAAAGCTACCTCTCCACGGCCAAGATGCGTGTGTTGAAACCCGAGTTGGATGCCCTGCGCGCAAAATATGGCGACAACCAACAGCAATTCGGCATGGAGCAAATGAAGCTGTACCGTACCGCCGGCGTAAACCCGCTGGGTGGCTGCCTGCCCATGTTGCTGCAAATGCCGTTCCTGCTGTCGGTGTATTATTTCATACCCACGGCCATACAACTGCGCCAGTCGCATTTCCTGTGGTCCAACGACCTTTCCACTTACGACAGCGTGTTCAACTTGCCGTTCAGCATACCTTTTTATGGCAGCCACGTAAGTCTGTTTACCTTGTTGATGACCGTTTCCAGCCTATTGTTGGCCGTATATAACCGCAACATGACACCGGCAGCAACGGCGGGCAACGACCCCAACGCACAGGTAATGAAATACATGCCCTACATCATGCCGGTTGTCTTCTTGGGTTGGTTCAACAGCATGGCGGCGGGCCTTACGTTCTACTATACGTTCTCCAACCTGTTGAGCATGGCGCAGCAGTTCCTCATCAATAAATTTGCCATTGACGAAACCAAGATTCATGCGCAAATACAAGAGAACAAGAAGAAGCCCGCCGGCACCAGCAAATGGCAGCAACGCCTCGAAGAATTGCAGAAAAACCAGACCCAGCGCGTGAAACAAACGAAGAAATAAAGCAGCGTTTTCAATAGCACGAAAAAGAACCGCCCCAATTTTGGGGGCGGTTTTCTTTGGCAAACAATCGGCTGATACGACTTGTGTTTCAAAAGCAACATAAACAAAAGAACACCCTGCGCATCAACAAATTTTCCGCTGTGCTTGAACCAAAATGAACGTTGGCCCGCTATTTTTGCCCAGCCAAGTTTGTCATAAACACGCAATGAAAAACACCTACGCCATTGGCGACATACACGGTGCCGCCGGCGCATTGGAACAACTGCTACGGCGTATGCCGTTGCAGGAAAACGACACGTTGATATTTCTGGGCGATTACGTTGACGGTTGGCCGCAATCGGCACAAGTATTGGAAACATTAATAAGGCTAAAGAAGAAATTTGATTGCATTTTTTTAAAAGGAAATCATGATTTATGGTGCCAAAAATGGCTGGAAGGCGCCCCCCCCAACCAAACGTGGTTGCTTCATGGCGGCATAGCAACCGTGGATAGTTACGACAACTTCGCCGATGAGGCCAAACAAAACCACTTGGATTTACTGAAAAGCATGGAATATTTTTATGTTGACGAAAACAACCGCCTTTTTATACATGCAGGTTTCAAGTCGGAAGAAGGCCCTATGTATGAAGGTTTTGAACATAATGCCACATGGGACCGGACGTTGTGGGAATTGGCGTTGAAAGCAGAAAAAAAACAGCAAAAAACCCCCTCCTTCCCGGGCCGCCTGTCCCTTTTCCACGAAATATACATTGGCCATACGCCCACCCTTGGCTTACATAAAATGGTTCCCGCAAATGCCTGCAACGTTTGGAACATCGATACGGGTGCCGCGTTTTACGGCCCTTTGTCGGCAATAAATGTTGGTACCAAAGCGATATACCAAAGCGATATAGTCCAGTTGCTTTACCCCGGTGAAATAGGGCGGGTAAGATGATTTTTCCAATCGGAACGACGTACCAAGATTTCTGCCTGCTTTGGCTTACATTCGCATTTATAGAAAAGGACTTATTTGTTCTTGGCAGCAAGCAGATTTTATGTCGGAAAATATAGATATTTATGGTGCCCGCGTCCATAACTTGAAAAACGTGGAAGCCCATATTCCCAAAAACAAATTGGTGGTCATAACCGGGTTAAGTGGCAGCGGCAAATCCTCCCTGGCCTTCGACACTATTTATGCAGAAGGCCAACGCAGGTACATGGAAAGCTTCTCGGCTTATGCGCGGCAATTCATGGGCGACCTGGAACGGCCCGACGTGGACAAGATTACGGGCCTCTCGCCGGTCATTTCCATAGAACAAAAAACCACCAACCGCAACCCGCGCTCCACCGTGGGCACCGTTACCGAAGTTTACGATTTCCTAAGATTGTTGTTTGCCCGCATCGGCATTGCTTACAGCTACGAATCGGGCGCAGCGATGCAGCGTTTTTCGGAAGAAGAAATAAGCACGCACGTCAAAGAACATTTTGCCGGGAAAAAAATAGTGGTGCTGGCATCCTTGGTGCGTGGCCGCAAGGGGCACTACCGCGAGCTGTTCGAGCAATTGCGCAAACAAGGCTACCTGCGCGTGCGCATAGACGGTAAGGTTGAAGAGCTTAAAGAAAAGATGCAACTGGACCGCTACAAAATCCACGATATAGAATTGGTGGTAGATAGGTTGGCGGTGGTTGACGAAGATGCCGTAAGGCTGAACCAAAGTTTGCAAAAGGCACTGCAATTAGGCAAAGGGCTTGTCTTCATTCAAGAACACGATAGCGACACCCTGCAACAATACAGCAAACACTTGATGGATGCGGCTTCCGGCGTATCGTACGAAGACCCTTCGCCCAATACTTTTTCCTTTAATTCGCCATACGGCGCGTGCCCGGCTTGCAAAGGCTTGGGTGTGGTGCATAGAATCAGCACGGAAGAAGTGATACCAGACGATACCAAAACCATAGCAGAGGGCGGCATAGCCCCCTTGGGCGAAAAGCGCGATGCGGGCAGTTGGCGGCAGGCCGAAGAATTTGCCAAGAAGAATAAAATACCGATTAATAAAGCCGTAAAAGACCTTCCGGAAAAACAATTGAACCTGTTGCTGTACGGTAATGAAGAAGGCACCATTACTTATCAACCGGCAGGCGATGCCCAATATACTTACATATTGGACGGGCAGCAGTTCGAGGGAGTGTTGAACATGATGTTGCGTTGGTTTACCGAATCCACGTCGGACTATATACGCGAATGGGCCGAAAAATTTATGGTATTGGATGCCTGTCCCGATTGTGGGGGCGCAAGGTTGAAAAAAGAAAGTTTGTGGTTTAGGGTTGCGGGTAAAAACATTGCCGAATACGCCAACATGTCGCTTGCCGACATGCAACAAGCATTTGACGGCATAGAAAAAAAACTGAGCAACAAACATCAAACAATAGCCAAAGACATTTTGGTTGAAATACGCGACAGGCTTGGCTTCCTGCTGGAAGTGGGCTTGCACTATCTTTCGCTTAACAGGCCCACTCGCAGCCTTAGCGGCGGCGAAAGCCAACGCATCCGCCTGGCTACGCAAATAGGGTCGCAATTGGTGGGCATTACCTATATCCTCGACGAGCCTTCCATTGGCTTGCACCAGCGCGACAATCACCGCTTGATCAATGCCTTGAAAAACCTGCGCGACGGTGGCAATTCGGTATTGGTGGTAGAACACGATAAAGACATAATGCTGGCCGCCGATTATTTGATAGATATGGGGCCTGCCGCGGGCATACACGGCGGCACAATAGTATCGGAGGGTGCGCCTGCCCAAGTATTGAAAAGCAACAGCGTTACCGCACGTTACCTTAACGACAAGGACCGCATAGCCATACCGCAAAAACGCAGAAAAGGCAATGGCAACAAATTGGTATTGAAAGGTGCTACGGGCAACAATTTGAAAAACGTAAGCATCGCCATTCCGCTGGGTACGTTTACCTGCATTACCGGCGTATCGGGCAGCGGCAAGAGTACCTTGGTTAACGAAACGCTTTATCCTATCCTGTCGCGGCACTGTTTTCCGGCATCCAAAATGCAGCCCATGCCCTACAAAAAGATAGAAGGATTGGAGCATGTGGACAAGGTGATAGAAATAGACCAAAGCCCCATAGGCCGCACGCCGCGCAGCAACCCGGCTACCTATTGCGGTTTTTTTACCGACATACGCCAGTTGATGGCGCAAGTGCCCGAAGCCAAAATAAGGGGCTACAATGCGGGTCGTTTTTCTTTCAATGTAAAAGGCGGCCGGTGCGAGGCGTGCCAAGGCGGCGGCATGAGGGTAATAGAAATGAACTTCCTGCCCGATGTGTATGTGCCCTGCGAAAAATGCCAAGGCCGCAGGTACAACAGGGAAACGCTGGAAATAAGGTACAAGGGCAAGTCCATATCCGATATTTTAAACATGACTGTGGCAGAGGCTACGGAATTTTTCATCAACATACCCTCGCTGTACCGCAAGGTAAAAACGTTGAACGAAGTGGGGCTTGGCTACATTACCCTGGGCCAAAGTGCCGTAACCCTTAGCGGTGGCGAGGCGCAGCGCGTAAAACTGGCTACGGAACTATCGAAAAAAGATACCGGCCAAACCATTTACATCCTTGACGAACCCACCACCGGCCTGCATTTTGAAGATATAAAACATTTGTTGGCGGTACTGGACAAACTGGTAGAAAGGGGCAATACCGTAATGGTGATAGAACACAATTTGGACATGGTAAAGGTGGCCGATTATGTGATAGACCTGGGCACCGAAGGCGGTGCGGGCGGCGGCCAAATATTGTGTGCCGGCACACCCGAAGATATAGCGGCCTGTGCCGAAAGCCACACGGGGCGGTATTTGAAGCTGGAATTGTGATATATTTACATACCAATGCCACCCAAGCAAAGAGCCACCGATTTTTCGGTGGCTCTTTGCTTGGTGTTAAAAACGCAATTAGCTCAAATGTTGTTGTATTTTCTTTTCAAACGCCGATTTGGGCGCCGCGCCCACTTGCTTGTCCACCACTTTGCCGTCTTTGATAAACAATACGCAAGGTATGCTGGTAACGCCGTAGTTGATAGACAGGTTGGGGTTTTCGTCCACATTCACCTTGCCTACGTTTACCTTGCCTTCGTATTCCTTGGAAAGCGCGTCGATAGTGGGCCCCAAGGCTATGCAAGGGCCGCACCAGGGAGCCCAGAAATCTACTACCGATAAATTGCCCGATTGCAAAACTTCATTCTCGAAATTAGCATCGGTGAATACTGCTGCCATGTTTTTTCTTTTAATTTTTGTACAAATGAACGACAAAGGTAAGGCGAAACAGATATTACCGCAATAGCCCGATTGAATACCGCTATAATGCCGGATTATGTATTTCCGCTAAGTTTGCCAACCCAAATGTAGTATATAGTGGAACCTGATTTCAAAAACTATTACGATGTATTGGGCGTGGATTTTGGCGCCGACGAACAACAAATAAAATCGGCCTACAGGAAATTGGCGCGCCAATATCACCCCGACATGCACCCTGACGGACACGCCGATAGGTTCAAGGGGCTGGCCGAGGCTTACGAAACACTCACCGACCCTGTGCTGAAAACCGCTTACGACCGGCATTACAGGGTGCTTGTACTGAAAGAAGAACCTCGCTACGCATACCCCTTCCCGGTATATGAAACGGTGACAGACACCACGCCACCCGACCCGCGCAAGTACGAACATAAATATACCGCCCCCCGCAGGTTTGGCCGGGGCAGGCTTAGCCTGTCCATCGTTGGCGCATTGCTGATGTTGGGCGCGCATATTTACAAATTGGTGCGCAACGTGGCCCCGGTCAACCGGCCCGGGGCAATACACCCCTATATTTCGCCGCAGCAGATGCAGCAAATGATACAACAATTGCCGACCAACCAAAAGACCAAAACAATGGGCGATTCCTTGGGATTTTCAAACAAATAACACAGTTTACAGAAAAAAGTAGTCCAATCACAACACCCATATTCCCGCCGTCACTCCCGGCCCCCTGCCCTTCGGGAGGCCGGGGCGGGGCTAAAAAATGGGACTATCTATTTTTGGCGGTGGCCTCAAGTTAAAACGGCGGGGTGATGAAAAGCGCCATTGTCAAGAACAATGATTTTAATTCATCGGGACGATGTAAAGCCATGTTGTCTAAAAAAGCCCGGAACACATCGGCATTGCAACTATCGGCTTCCAACAAAAGCATATCGCCGTCTATGGGGGAGAAAGCACGCAACAAATACCGGGATTGAAAAACTTGTTGGTAAGGGCATATCGGTTGTGCCTCTTTTGCGGCAAGGGCTTTACCATTACGGGTAAACAAACCGAATCTTGATTCGTCTTGAAAATACAGAGTGACAGAAGTGAAAGGATTGCCGTGGCTGAAAGTTATTTCTTGACATTGTTGATTGAAGTTTTTTTAAAAGCCCCTACTGCTTGTGTGTCTTTTTTAATGTGGCTTTTACGAGCTGTCTTATTCCTTAGCACCAAAGTGGCGTTGGACGTATTTCAACAGCGTAATGTATTTTACAGGTTTGTTCAACTGTCTTGTCCTGCCCATTGCTGCAACTCTCTATAGCCTACTATTCCATTGCATGGATCCGTGAGCTTCTCTTGAATAGCAACATGTTTTCCGCTTTGCTAAATACGCTTTGCTTAAAGCCTTTACGTCCGTGTGTCAGCAACACGGCTATGCCTCCCCCTATATATGCTTTCCGCCATTTCACAATGCTGTTGTGGTTAATGCCGGTAATCTCCGATAAATCTCGCTTAGAGATGCCTCCAGCGTTTTCATGCTTTTTTATCTCAATAAGTAGCTGCATACGCTTGACAATGAGTTCGCCATGCTTGCGTTGTAAAGAACGCAACTCGGCAACGGTTTCTTTTACATATATGGATAATGGATTTGCCATAGTATTTTTGTTTAACAGTCCAAGGTTGAAACAAAACAATCCAAATAAACAAATATTGGACTACTTATTTTTTATAGATTGTATTAGGCGGTTTGTGCGAATCTTTGGATTTTTTAGACATGAAAAAAGGTACGGTGGTAACATTTAACCAATCGGACGTTTACAACATCGAAAACAAAGAAATCACTTTGCTTCCGATACGCAAATTATTATTGGATTAGCCCAAAAATGATTTCCAAATGTTATCGGGTGCCAATTGCTTACAAGCCCCTGCGCTTCATTTCTTTTTTTATCAAGCCCAACTCGCGGCCCGTTTGTCCGGCTACCGAGGTGTTTTCCTGGGCGCGCCGCATGAGGTAAGGCAGCACGTCGCCCACCGGGCCGTAAGGCAGGTATTTGCTTGCCCTAAAGCCATCTGCCGCCAAGTTGAAGGTAATATTGTCGCTCATGCCGTACAATTGTGCCAGGAAAACATGCGGGTGGTTGTGCGGTATCTGTTTGCCGGTCAATATGTTGGCAGCGGCATAACAGCTTTGCTCGTTGTGCGTACCGATGAAAACGGCCAAACTTTGCAAATGACCCAAACAATAGGCCACGGCAGCGTCATAATCGCGGTCGGTACTTTCTTTGTCGGGCTGTATGGGCGAAGGGTAGCCCAATGCTTCGGCGCGGGCGCGCTCTTTTTCCATATAGGCCCCGCGCACCAATTTGGCACCCAGCAAGTAGCCTTTGCTTACCGCCCGTTCGTGCGATTGTTTTAAAAAAGCCAGCCTGTCGTGCCGGTACAATTGAAAGGTGTTGAACACCACGATATTTCCGCCAACGTTGTATTTTTCCATCATGGCATCGGCCAAATCGTCCACGGGTTGCTGTATCCAGCTTTCTTCGGCATCTACCAATATCATCAATTTATGCTGTGCGGCGGCGGCGCAAATCTTGTCTATGCGCAGGGTTACGTGCTGCCATTCGGCGGCTTCTTCCGCAGTCAACGGGATGCCGCCATGCACTTTTTCCAACAAGGCAAAGCGGGCAAACCCGGTAAGTTTTATGGGTACGAACGGGATGTTTTTTTGCGTGGCGGCGTATTCTATGGCCTTGATAAATTCGGGTACGGCCTTGTCGAAGGCTTCTTCCTCCTCTATGCCTTCCACGCCATAATCGAGGGCTACGTCCACGCCATGTTTGCCCAGTATGGCCGAGGTGGCCGCCGCCTCTTCTATGGTTTCGCCACCACAAAACTGGTCGAAAATGGTTGACTTGATCAGCCCTTTTACGGGCAGGTGCAGGCGCAAGGCCATATTGGTCAGTGCCATGCCCGTTTTAACCAAGAAAGGGGAACCCATGGACGAAAACAGGAAGTGGGCTCGTTTTAGTTGTTTGTCGTTACGGTAGCGAAAGGCTATTTCCGTATCGTCGAAAGACAGCGGCATATTTATTTCTGAAAGTCAAGCGCAAATATAACGGCTTATCCACTTCTTAAAGCTGCTTGGGAAAATGGGGCTAAATATTTGTCCAAAAAAAGTTGCCCCGTTACGTAACAACGGGGAAACTTTTTGATAAAACCGTGGTGAATGCGATGCGGAAACGTCTATTGCTAAAACAAATCTTCCCCCAAAAAGACATTGTCGTTGTTCACGTAATATACTTTCACGCTTGTTTTTTCATCGACGTTTTCAAGGCTTTTCCGCAAATATTTGGCCAATCTGTTGCTTTGCCTTCCCATGAAATCGTTCCAAAAAATTATTACCGTATAATCGGGGTTTTGTACAGGTTGCGCATTGTCTATTGAAGCAATAACGTGTTTTACGTCGGCCAACTTTATTTCCTTGTAAATAGGAGCCAATGTTTTTGGCGGGAAAAGGGCAAAGCCGTTGTCCCTGTTCCATTTCAAATTCGGGAAGCCCCCGGCGTAGCAATTGACGTAATAGGAAACGAGGATGCCCCTTTGGTCGAAACACATTAATTGCAATGGTTGCAGCAAGTCACCAGACACGCCACTTGCACACGCTTTGGCACTTCTTGCGGCAACACCAAACTGCGAAGATGTGTCCTGGGCCGGTTCCAGAGATTTGACGTAGTTTCTATATGCGGCAGTATCTGTTTTGCAGATATTTTCATATCCGCGCTTTTTTCCTTCTCGTACTATTTCCCTATCACTCAAATAATGTGGCCTTTTCACCCCATAAAGTGCTATCATGGTTGGCCTGCAACCGCAACACAACAACACCAAAAGCATGATGGGCATCAGTGCTATAACCTTTCCTCTTAAAATAATCATAAAATAGAATTTAGAAGTGCAAGGGTAATGAAAAACCAAGCGAACATTTTCAGGCTACAAATTACTCAACGCAGCAGCTATGGCACTAATGGATGTTTGTACAGGTGTCAATGTAATGTTTATGCCGCTGCTTACCGTTATATTCTTTTGCTCGGCCATGTAATACACGCTGTCTTTTTCCGCAATCAGGAAGGCATGTATGCTGGTGCCCACGGGCAGGTAATAAGCCGGGTAGCCAAAGCTGAATGTAGCACTGGCACTATCGAAAGCGTACATATTTGCTACGGAATTAATGGCAGGAAACACTACAAATATCCTGGTGTTGGCAGCCGTAACATCGCTGCCGTTTACCGTTACCTGCACATCGGTCTTGGGGTCGGGCGCAGTATAAAAATGGTCGCAGTTAATCCAATTGAAACTGGTGCAACTGTCGAAAAGATAATAGTTGGGTATATCGTTCTGCGAACTTTTTACGGTACGGGTTTGGGTATTGCTGGTATCGTTTCCCCATATAACATTGGCCCCCGACATATCGGTGTTTTGTTCACCATAAAACAACGACATGTCATCCTCGGAATACGCCGCCTGTTGGAAACCTATTTCGTACTGCCCGGCAGCAACTTCTTCGCCGTTCAAGGTGGCTTTGATATACATGGCGCCACCGCTCGACAATAAACTGTTGTTTTGCGTGGCGGTAGTTACCCGGTTGGCTATCATCTTGCCGGGCGTGTACATTTCGGTCAATTCGATGTCTATGATGCCGGAGGTAATGACTGTGCCTGCGGCGGTTTTGAAGGACGAAGGGTTGAAGGTGACGATGGTGCCGTCTTCGCCGGTAATGGTGGCGTAGGTGCCCGCTGTCACTTGAAACGATTGCGGCGTGGATTTTAGGCTATCAAAAAGTGCATTGATTAAGGCGGCATCGTTTGTAGTGGTGTTGATGGGTGCATCATTGTTTTTGCTGCAACCATACAGACCCGCTGTTGCAATAAACGCAATGGTTGTTATGAGCGATGTTTTTGCTTGCATAAAGGTAGTTTTAATCAAGAGAAATTAGTCAAAGAACCCTGCTATTGCGGGTCCCGCCCATCGGTAAGACGCAAAAAAAGACCATAACATTGGTAGTTATGGCCCTTGTAAACCCTTAAATAAAAGTTAGAAAAACAACCCCAACCTAAGCGCGAAGTTGTTGAAACGGGTATTGGCATCTCCAAATCCCAAGCCATACGCCATTTTGTATTTCTCCGGATTGGTGGCATCGGGCGCGAAACCATTGTTGAAAAACAGGCCAAAATAGGCCGCCAGCTTGTCGTTCAACGGATATTCGGCACCGGCGCCTATGTTCATGGTAAACATGATGGGCGCTATGGCCAAGGTGCCTTTTATCTTTTCGTTCTGGCCACTTGCCGTTTGCAAGTCGCCGGCATCGTCGTAATACTTTACGTCGTAAGTCGCTTTTTTGGCTATGTTGAAACCGGTGGTCAGGCCCAACTGGCCAAAAAAGCGGAAGCCGGAAATATTGTCGGTGCGCAGCTTTAACGCCACCGGTATTTCAAAGTAATTGAGGCGATAGTTGAAGCTGGCGCTCTGCACCTGGCTGGTGGTGTTGCTGCCCAAGTATTCCGAATTTATTTTGCCCCCGCCCATGTTTATTTGCAGGCCCGTTACCACGGCATAATTTTCCTGAAAATTGTATTCGGCCATCAAACCATAGGTAAAGCCCACTTTGGAACCCTCGCTGGTGGGTGCGTAGCTGCCATCGTCGGTCTTGTCGGTGGTGGGCTTCATCCACGCTATGGTGGGCGCGACGAACACGCCGAACCTAAATTGCTTGGTATCTATGCCCATATTGTACGACCCGGTGGTTTGCGTTTCTTGCGCCTGCACATTGTTGGCAAGCGTAATTGCGGCCAAGGCCGCCAAGAGTGTAACTGATACTTTCTTCATAACCATTGATTTGTTTTTTAAAAAAATAAAATAATAAGTATTTGCAACGAAATACAGTCGCAATGGTAGCAAAAACCAAGCCAAAAGCAATGCCCCAGCAATTTTTGGGTTAATTTCGCCGGGCAAAACTATAAAAAATGTCGCAAGCCATCCTGATAAAAAATGCCGTGCTGGTCAACGAAGGCCAACAAATCCATGCAGACGTATTTGTCAAAAATGGCAGGATAGCAAAAATTGGGACCCAATTGAACCCTACGGAAAGTTATAGGGAAATAGACGCTACCGGCAAATGGCTGGTGCCGGGCGTTATAGACGACCAAGTACATTTTCGCGAGCCGGGCCTTACCCAAAAGGCCACCATAGCCACCGAGGCCAGGGCTGCCGTAGCCGGCGGCACCACCACTTTCATGGAAATGCCCAACACCGCCCCTCCCGCGGTGACGCAGGAATTATTGGAAGAAAAATATACGCGCGCCGCCGCCACTTCCGTGGCCAACTATTCTTTCTTCATGGGCGTAAGCAACGACAATGCGGACGAGGTATTGAAAACCAACAGCAAGAAAAAAGACATTTGCGGCATCAAGATATTTATGGGCAGCAGCACCGGCAACATGTTGGTGGACAATTACGTTACGCTCAACAAACTTTTTTCCGAAAGCGAACTGTTGATTGCCACCCATTGCGAGGACGAAAAAATAATAAAAGCCAATAAAGAAAAATACCCCGAAGCCGACAACGCCAGCTTCCATCCCTTGATACGCGATGTGGAGGCCTGTTTTTCTTCTTCCTTTTCTGCCGTGCAACTGGCCAAGCAACACGGTACCCGTTTGCACATTTTGCACATCACCACGGCCAGGGAACTGCAATTGTTCACTAATTTTTTCCCCCTGACGGATAAGCGTATCACCAGCGAAGTATGCGTGCACCACCTGCATTTTACCGCCGACGATTACGCTGCCTTGGGTACGCAGATACAGTGCAACCCCGCCATTAAGGCTGCCGAACACAAAGCCGCCCTTTGGGAGGCGCTGCTGGACGACAGGCTGGACATAATAGCCACCGACCATGCGCCGCATACTTGGGAGGAGAAGCAGCAACCTTACGGCAAGGCCCCATCGGGTTTGCCCTTGGTGCAGCACAGCCTGCAAACGATGCTGCACTATGTGCAGGAAGACCGCATAAGCATAGAAAAAGTGGTGGAAAAAATGAGCCATGCGCCGGCGCAATGCTTCCGCATAGCGGAGCGCGGCTATATACGCGAGGGCTATTATGCCGACTTGGTATTGATAGACCCCAAGCAAGGTTATACCGTGAGCAAGCAAAATATTTTGTACAAATGCGGTTGGTCGCCCTTGGAAGGTCTTACCCTGCCCGCCACCATTACGCACACTTTGGTTAACGGCGAAATAGTGTTTGAAAATGGCATGGTGAACGATGCGGCGCACGGCATGCGCTTGAAATTTGAGCGGTAATGTTTTTTGTTTTCGGGGCTTTATATCCAAATATTTGAAAGGACTATTGTACATATTTGTAGGCAGCGGCTTGGGCGGTTTGTTGCGCTATGGCTTCGGCAAGTGGGTCAATAGCCTTTGGCAATCGCCGTATCCGTGGGGTACTTTTGCGGTGAATGTGGCAGCTTGTCTGCTATTGGGTTTCGTAGTGGGCCAGGCCGATGTCCGGGGCATTATTTCACCTGCGGCGCGTTTGTTTTGGATAGTGGGTATATGCGGCGGCTTCAGTACTTTTTCTTCTTTCGGTTACGAAACTTTGCTGTTGATTCAAGGCGGGCATTATGCCTGGGGCGCGGCTTACGTTATCGGTAGCCTCATAGCCGGGGTATTGAGCATAGTGGCCGGCATGTGGCTGGCGGGGTGGGCGTGAAAGGCGCGGCACAGCCATGGCCACGCCACGCCCATAACTTTACTTCTCGAAAATATACACCGGGTAGCCGCTGCTCAGGTGTATGCTGGTGT
>JASGFI010000029.1:0-25708 GCA_047605615.1 Edaphocola sp.
GGACAGTTCATTTGTTTTTTAGGCAAACATACAAATCTATATCAATTCAACAATATCTGCGATTTTTCAAATTGGCACATCAATTATTGGTGGAAAAAATCAGAATATAGAGAAAGGAAGGAAAGTGGATTTGATTTACAAAACAGACTATTCTGTAATGCCCAATACTATAGATTTCACTATGGTTGTTGACGGGAGTATAAGCGATAGGCCCTTAATTAAAGGGATTTTTCGATTGCTTAATGATAACGAACTGGAAATTCGTGCCGGCGATGGGTTAAGATTTACAGAATTTGATATAGCGGACAAAGAAAGTTCGATAATATTGAAGAAGGCAGCCCGGTAGTTCAAAATAAGAGTATTTATACCATTGTGGAAGCCTTTTTCTTATCGATTTGGTTGGGGCAAATAGCTTTCTATTACTAATGGTTGGATGCATCGATGAAACTTGTTTCTATGTCATTTTAGCAAAAAAAACCTGGGGTAGGGGATCTTGCGCTAAGCTAATCCCCCGCGTTGATAGCACCCAACCCCATGTTGATGGCCCTCAAGTCAATGGCTATTTTTTCTATGTAGGTCATCTGGGCATCGGTAGGCGTCAGGTTTACGAAACCCTTTTCGGGGTAGCTTTTCGTTAAAGTGTCGTCAATGTTTTCATTGCCGTTTTTTTTCATCAAGCGCAGGTTTTCCCTGAACAAATCGTCGCATTCGTTCAATAGCTGGTAGAATTTGCTTTTCTCCCTAACCGGAATTTTTTTCTCGTCCAGCTCGGCTTCGATGTGGAAATTGTTCAGTTCGCGCACCACCCGCACATTGTGCGTAAGCAAGTAGTAATAGTTGGCGTAGCCCTTCTTTTTGCGCTGCCGGGGTTCCTGCATGAAGCGCAAGAAGGAATCGTAGGCATTGCTGTTCTTGGATTCTGCCAAACGCTTGAAACGTGTCCAGGCCAGCGCCTCTTCGCTGTAGTAGAATGTGTTTTTGAAGTATTGGTAACCACTTTGGATAGCATCGGCCATGTACAGGGGAAGGCGGTCTTTGTCCCAGGAGGGCAACAATAAAAAACCTGCCGAAATGGCCAATATGGAGCCGATTACGGTGCAAATCAACCTCGTGGTCATCAGTGCCGCATCGAAATGCGGGTCTATGCTCAACAGGCCGATGAGCATCATGGTCACGAAAAAGGTGGCAATGGAATACTGCCGCCTTAGGTAGTAAATCAGGAAAACCGAGCCTACGAAAACGAGCAGGAAACGGGCTATTTGCGGAAAGGGTAGGGAGAGCATCAATGAACCTACGATGATGCCCGCCAATGTGCCCAACGACCGTTCTATCCCTCTTTTGAGCGTTGCGCCAAAATAGGGTTGCGAAACGACAATGGCCGTAAAGGGTATCCAATAGGCGTGTTGGTGCAATTCCAATACCGGTATGTCCGACAAACTATGGAACCGCGCCGCTATGCCTTGCCCGGAGGTAAGTATGTAGGCTATCGAGGTTCCCGCCGTGGTGGCCGCGCCTATGCGCAGGGCGTAGCGCGTGGTTATGGTATCGAAGTTGAATAGTTGGACGATGTTGTTCTTGAAGTATCGAGGGTGGAGTATGTGCAATGTTTGCACGAAAGAATAGGCCCTATATACCCGTTTTTCGCCGGGAATGGACAATATGCTCATGGACCGTTCTGCCAAAGTGGCCAAGCGTTCGGTAAGGACGGCTATACGCTTTACTATGGCAGTCGTGGCGGCATCTTTTTCGGGGTTTGCCTCCAGCAACTGTTCTTTTATTTTGCGCAGCCGCTCTATGCGCGAGCCTACTACCAGCCGTTCCTCGTTCTTGAGGGTCATCACAAAAATATCCATGCGTTCGCCCACTTGCTCCAAAGCCCTGAACAGGCTGTATAGTTGCATGCAAAGGGTCCTGTTGCTTGCGTTCCTCTCTATCTGGCCGGCCACGTCGGCTATGGCTATGATTTGTTGGCTCACCAAGCTGGCTATTTTCCTCGATTGGGCCAGTGCGTATTTGGATTTTTGTTTTTTGCTTATCTGGTCTATGGGTTCTTCAAAATAGGCGAAAGACGCATCTATGGCTGCCCTTACGGCTTTTTCTTTTAGGTATAGCTCCCTGATGGAACTGCGTGTGTTTCGCCCGTCCCAACCCTTGCCGGCACTGGCGGCCAAGGCCGATACGGCTTTCCAAATATCTGCTATGGTACGCCTGTAGGGTGTGCCCATTCGGGTAAACAAAAAAGAGAACAAGCCCACCAATACTGTCCACAACGCACCCACGGCTACCCAGCCGCACCTTGCCCAGAGTGCATCGGCTGTTTGCAAGGGATAGGCGCTGCAGATGATGTAGAAAATATACACGCTCAAAGCCAAGCCATTGCCCCTGTCGCCCAGGTTTTTGAACAAGCCGCTCAGGAACCCCACTACAAACATGCCCATGAGCGTAAGCCACGCTATATTGCCGGCCAGGCTGCCCACTATGCAAAAAATAACGGATAATGCGGAAGCGGCCAGCAATACCCGTATGCGCTGGCCGGTATTGCCTTTCAACTCTATGAACGATACACATTCTGCCGCTATGGCCATCCATTCCGCGACACTTTCTTTTCCGGAGGCCGCGCCCCATATCAGCGGCAGCGTAACGGACAACGCCACGCGCAAGCCCCAACCCATGGACGGGTCGAGGTAATCCCAATGCAATTTTTTGTTGATTTCCCTTTTTAAGTAGGCTAAGGTCATTTGAAGGGTCAAAGTACGGATTGATAGTTGAAAATTCAAGTTATTGCCCACGGATCAAGCCACGTCCGTTTATAAATTCATCGGGGTTTTGCGTCAATGGATGTGGAAGCGGGCATTGGCCACTTGTTCATACACTTTTTCGTACATGGGCACTATGCGTCCTATCGAAAACTTGCCGGCATGTTCCAGGGCATTGTGCTTAAATTCATGTAGCCTTTCTTCGTCTTCCAGAATATGAACGGCCTTTGCCGCCATGGTGTCCACATCGCCTACGTTGGCCAAAAAGCCCGTGTAGCCTTCCGAATTTATTTCGGGCAGGCCGCCGGCGTTGGAAGATATTACCGGCACGCCGCAGGCCATGGCTTCCAAAGCCGCCAAACCAAAACTTTCGTACTGGGAGGGCAACAGGAACAAGTCGGCAATGTTGAGTATCTCCTCCATTTTTTCCTGTTTCCCCAAAAACCTTATGTCGCCGCAATAGCCGGTGTGTCGGCAGCTTTCCTCGGCTTGCTGCCTTTCGGGGCCATCGCCAATCATCAGCAGTTTGCAGGGCATCTTGTCGCGCACTTTCTTGAAAATGGCCATCACGTCTTCCACGCGCTTCACTTTCCTGAAATTGGAAACATGCGCCAATATACGTTCGCCGTTGGGTGCCAGCATTTTTTTGAAATGCTCTTTGTCGCTCCATTTGAAACGCTTTGCGTCCACGAAATTGGGTATTACCGTTATTTCCTTTTCTATGTTGAACGATTTGTGGGTTTCTTCTTTCAGGTTTTCGGATACGGCGGTTATGGCGTCCGATTCGTTGATGGAGAAGGTAACTACCCCGGCATAAGTTGCATCCTTGCCCACCAAGGTAATGTCGGTGCCGTGCAGGGTGGTGATGAAGGGTATGTCCTTGCCTTGTTTGCGCAGCATTTGCCTGGCAAAATAGGCACTGGAAGCGTGCGGAATGGCATAATGGACATGCAACAAATCCAAGTCGTGGTTCAACACTACGTTGTACATGGTGCTGGCCAATGCGGTTTCGTAGGGCGGGAAATCGAATAACGGATATTTCGGCACCATTACCTCGTGGTAATAGATGTTGGGGCGAAACACGTTGAGCCTTACCGGTTGCTGGTAGGTGATGAAGTGGATTTCGTGTCCTTTGTCGGCCAGGGCCAGCCCCAGTTCCGTGGCCATTACGCCACTGCCGCCAAAAGTAGGGTAGCAAACTATTCCTATTTTCATGGAAAATTATTAGAAGTTGCGGCAAAAGTAGGCATAAAAAAAACTGTCCGGCAATGCTTTTGGTGTCTTGGCCGCTTCATTCTTTTCCCAAAAGAAGTCGGGTGGGGGGGGGCGGTCAATGTTTTTATGGAGTTACGGGCAAGGGTTGGTTCCTTTATGTGTTTTGCCTTTACGGGTATTTTCGCCGATTGCCCGGAGGGTATTTTTCCGTTCCAAAGCTCTCGCACTTCGTTACGGGATGCTTTGCCCGCTTTTTGTCGACGGTGCCGGGTACTTCAAAGTCGCCCGCTCGCGCACGAAGGTAAAGAGTAAAGTTCGGGCGTGGCTGGCGCACGAACTATTCCCGGTGAAGCTAATCTTTCCGTGTGCCGTAGCCCAAGCGTGGGGTTATAAAAGCAAATGGAGGTGCAGGTTTCTTTGGAAATATGGTGCGGCAGCGGGTAAGAAGTAAGAAATCGAAAGGCTATTTTGTTTCAAGCCCCAAAAAATTACGAACTTTGCCCTCCTTTTACCCAAAATAAATTCAGGTAGCACATACTGGGGGCAAGGGCTTGATTAAACACGAAATGAGCAACATAAACGAGATAAACCGGAGGAAAACGTTCGCCATCATATCGCACCCCGATGCGGGCAAAACTACCTTGACCGAAAAGTTCCTGCTGTTTGGCGGTGCCATCCAAACTGCGGGCGCCGTAAAAAGCAATAAGATAAAGAAAGGCGCCACCTCCGACTTTATGGAGATAGAACGCCAAAGGGGCATATCGGTGGCCACCTCGGTGATGACCTTTGAATACAAAAACATACTCATCAACCTGCTCGACACGCCCGGCCACAAAGACTTTGCCGAAGATACCTACCGCACGCTTACCGCCGTGGACAGCGTAATATTGGTGGTGGACAGCGTGAATGGGGTAGAGGAGCAGACCCGTCGCCTGATGGAGGTGTGCCGTATGCGCAATACGCCCGTGATTGTTTTCATCAACAAAATGGATCGCGACGGCAAGTTTCCCTTCGATTTGCTCGATGAAATAGAAAAAGAACTGGACATACAACTCCACCCGCTTACCTGGCCCATCAACATGGGCAAGGAATTTAAGGGCGTGTACAACCTCTACTACAAAAACCTAAACCTCTTTACCCCCAACCAAAAGGCCACGGAAGAAAACAGCGTACCCATAAACGACTTGAACAGCCAATTGCTGGACCAGAAAGTGGGCAGCCGCGACGCCAACCAATTGCGTGAAGACGTGGAACTGCTGGAGGGCGTGTATGGCGACCTGAACAACCAAGATTATTTGGAGGGGAAAGTGGCGCCGGTTTTCTTTGGTTCGGCGGTAAATAATTTCGGGGTCAAGGAAATGCTCGACACCTTTATCCGCATAGCGCCCACGCCCCTGCCACGGGCAACCGACAAAGGCGAAATAGCCCCCACCGACCCCAAATTCAGTGGCTTCATTTTCAAGATACATGCCAACCTGGACCCGCGCCACCGCGACAGGATAGCCTTTCTGAGGGTTTGTTCGGGCGGGTTTGAGCGCAACAAAGCGTACCACCATGTGCGGCTCGACAAGGATTTGAAATTCAGCGCACCTTACAGCTTCATGGCGCGCCAAAAAGAGGTGATAGACGATGCTTATCCCGGCGACGTGGTGGGCTTGTTCGACACGGGCAATTTTAAAATAGGCGACACCCTTACCGAAGGCGCCGATTTTTATTTTACGGGCATGCCCAGTTTTTCGCCCGAACTATTCAAGGAGGTAGTGAACAAAGACCCCATGAAAACCAAGCAATTGGAAAAGGGCTTGCGGCAGTTGACGGACGAGGGCGTGGCCCAATTGTTTACCCAACACGGCGGCAACAGGAAGATAATAGGCTGCGTGGGCGACCTCCAGTTCGAGGTAATCCAATACAGGTTGTTGCAGGAATACGGCGCATCGGTCAACTTTGTTCCCTTGGCTTTCTACAAAGCCTGCTGGATAACCGGCGACAAGAAAAAAATAGAAGATTTCGTGCGCTTCAAGCAGTCAAACATCATGGAAGATAAAGACGGCAATTTGGTTTACTTGGCGCAGAGCGAATGGTTTTTGAATACCGAACGCCAAAACAACCCGGACATTACGTTCCATTTCACCAGCGAGTTTTAAAAAAGATATTTTTTCATCCGTGGTAATCGAACTTTTTTTTGAAAAAAACATTGCTAATAAAATCATTGAAATAGCTCCAAGTTTCTCCGGGAAACCTTGGCACAACGTTACATGAATTATTCCGAAGCAATTGTAAAAGGCGTGCTGCTGGGGCTGTTCATGGCCATCTCGGTGGGGCCTACCTTGTTTGCCATTATCCGCTACAGTATGCACCACAGCTACAAGGCGGGCATAGCCTTCGTGCTGGGTGTGTCGTTCGGCGATATGCTCTATGTTGCCTTGGCCAATATTGCCACCAATTGGCTGGACTTCCTCGAAAACCACCAAAAAACCGTGGGCTACATTGGTTCTTCGCTCTTCATGGTAATGGGGCTAATCGGTTTGCTGGCCAAATACAAGCCCAAGCGGCCGCGCCAAGGTGCCCCGCTGCCTATCAGCAAGAGGCTTTATTTCAAGATATGGGGTACCGGTTTTTTGATGAATGCGCTGAATCCCGCCGTCATATTGCTTTGGGTAGGCTCGGCCATTTCGGTAGCCGGTTCGCACATTGGCGAGCGGGCCTTGTTTTTTGGCGTATGCCTGGCGGTGGTGTTGGGCTTCGACATTTTGAAAGTATTTCTTGCCGACAAGATACGCAAGCAACTCACGCTGCGCCGCATCATGTACCTCAACAAAATATCGGCCTTCTTCATATTGGGTTTTGGCGTGTTGTTGTTCTTGAAGGTATATTTCAACGTAGATTTGGGGCATTAGTCGGCATCCGCCCCCCAAGTCCGAATTTATGCTATACTGTACACCGGATAGTTTTGTGCAATAAATATCGCACCAAGACACCAGGAGACCAGGTTGCTCATGTTGGCAATACTATTCAATCTCGTTGCCCAAACAGCCATGTAAAAACACAATTGCGGCACCTTCCCCCCTGTCATCCAGAAAGGAACTAAAAACACCCTGCATAGATGCCTACGGCATGACAAAGCGGGAATAAAAAGATTTTTCTTGAATGTAGCACAAAAAGCCGATTGCACATTTTTACCCGGCGAGAAGTATAAAATGAAATTGTAGATAGTCCAATCATTTTCTTTGCGCCTTTGCGGTCTTTGCGAGAAGATTTGGAGCAATGCAAATTGTAGCCCAGCCTGCGGCTCTTACAGAAAACAAAAAATCACAAACAATTCATTGTTAATTGTTTGTGATAAAATGTCAGTCGGGATGCCAGCGCGTTCGGGATGACAAGAGCTCCCTCGCTGCGATTGGGGCATACTATGCTACGACAATTTTTAATGCACCCGTGTGGCTTGGCCAATTTGGGTGTTGGAAAACGGTTCCAAGGAATACACTTTTGATTGCACACGAAAAAAGTTTGAACAATTACAACGAGATGCACTTATCAGCACGATTGCCCTATGGCAAGTTACACAAATCGTTTGGCATAATTGGCTTGCCAACGCGCAAGGCAACTGAACAAAAGCTAACTACAGCAAATCCCCACCCCTTTCATGCAATATAATTTTAGGTATTGCGTTCCCCCCAAGAACAAAACCTTTATGTTGAAACAATCCATAGCCTTGTGCTGCTTTGTCGGCTGTTCGTGCGTTGCCGCCGCCAGTTCGTTGCAATTGGAACTGAACTTAACCCCCAACTTAACCCGTACATCGAACTATAACACGAAAAACAGTGGCAGTTGCCGGTACGGTAATAGGAAACTCAATCTTGGTGCCGCTGCCACTGCACGTTTTACCCTTAATGCTGGGTATTTCGTCAATGCGGGTGTGCGGTACAATGCTTATAACACCTCGCTGACCATGAACGACAACCTATATGCCGAAACCCATTATCTTTCGCGGAGTTTTTACTGCTTCAGCTTGCCCATAACCGTTGGTAAAAGTTTGCTGATAGCCCACAAGCTACCTGCTGAATATTTTGTGGGTGGTTCCGTGGGTGCCATAGCATACAACTACGAGTTCGGTATGTTCAGTTCCGGCAATGGTGCAAATAGCGAAACATCTGACCCGAATTTCGACACCCAATCCGGGTGGAGCGCAACGGTGGATGCGGGTTTCAACGTGCGTCCCATAGCTTCTGTGCCCCGCTTTTCAACAGGGCTTCTGCTGTCCTTGAACATTTTGAAAACACCCGCTTACCATTATGGCGCACGTTCCGTAGCCAATAACATAGTGTACGATTATGACGTAACGCAAAGCTTCAGGTTCTACAACATAGGGTTGAATTTTGGTTATACCATTGGCAGGATGCCTACCGCATCGCACCGGCAGGGCAAGGGCAATTATCATTCGCCGGTGAGGGGTTAGGGCCTTGCCATTCCGGCAAGTGTTGCCCAATATTTTGCGTAGCTTCATGCGAAAATGAGCGGGTACAAATTTTAGGGTTACGGTACGCATTTCGATGTTCGCTTCAATCATTTTCACTTCCGACGTGTCGCACTATGTTTGCCTGCGGAAATTAAAAAGCACAAACAAACAAAACAATCCATCCATAAACATCAAAACAACATCGCTGCAATGAATTACTGGATCGTAAAATCAGAACCATTCAAATACAGTTGGGAACAATTTGTGCAAGACGGACAAACCTTTTGGGACGGCGTGCGCAACTACCAGGCACGCAATAATTTGCAGGCCATGGCCAAAGGCGACAAAGTATTGTTTTACCACAGCAACGAAGGCCTGGCCGTGGTGGGCATAGCCGAAGTGGCAACGCCCGCCTACCCCGACCCCACCGCTACCGACGACCGCTGGGTGGCCGTGGACCTAAAACCCCTGAAGCCTTTAAAACAGCCCGTAACGCTTGCCGAAATGAAGCAAACGCCGGGTTTGGAACAAATGGCCTTGATAAGGCAAGGCCGACTTTCGGTTACGCCGCTTACCGCAGGTGAATACAACTTGATAGTGAAAATGGGCGGCATAAAACCGTGAAACCCTGTTTCCTCACGGTGTTGATTACGTGTTTTGCCCAAACGCTGCGTAAACAATAACTTCGCAGCTCAATTTTTCGTTTCAGTAAATGTCAACCATAACCAGTTACCCCAAGGAAAAAATAAAAATTTTATTCCTCGAAAATATAAGCGACAAGGCCGCCCAGTTTTTCAAAGACAACGGCTACCAAAACGTACAAAAAATAGCCGATGCCCTGAGCGAAGAGCAACTGGTGGAAGCCGTGAAAGACGTACACTTGCTGGGCATCCGCTCCAAGACGCAAATAACGGAACGGGTGCTGCAAGCGGCCGTAAAGCTACAGGCCATAGGTTGCTTTTGCATAGGCGTGAACCAAGTAGATTTGCAAGCCGCCACAAGAGCCGGGGTGTCTGTGTTCAACGCACCTTACAGCAATACCCGCAGCGTGGCCGAACTGGTCATTGGCCTGTCGGTGATGCTGATGCGCCGCATTACCGACAAGAACCGTGCCGCACACGAGGGCATTTGGCTCAAAGACGCAAAAGGCAGCCACGAATTGCGCCACAAAACGCTGGGCATCATCGGCTATGGCAACATAGGCACGCAGGTAGGCATATTGGCCGAAGCCTTGGGCATGAACATTCTGTATTACGACGTGGAAACCAAGCTGGCCTTGGGCAATGCCAAGGTTCGCAAAACGCTGGAAGAATTGGTGGGCGAAAGCGACATGGTTACCCTGCACGTACCCGAAACGGAGCAAACCAAGAACATAATAAATGCCGACTTGTTGCGGCATTTCAAAAAGGGCAGCATGCTGATCAACCACGCCCGCGGCCAAGTAGTGGATTTGGACGCTTTGGCGGAAAAATTGAAAGACGGCAGCATAGCGGGCGCGGCGGTGGATGTGTTTCCTTGGGAACCGGAAAAAAACGGCGACAGGTTTGCCTCGCCCTTGCAAGGTTTGCCCAACGTGATACTTACCCCGCACATTGGCGGTTCTACCGAAGAGGCACAAGAAAACATAGGCGAAGACGTAAGTTTGAAATTGTTCAATTACCTGGAAAAAGGCGTAAGCTACGGCTCGCATACGGTACCACCCATAAGCCTGCCGCCCATAGAAGGCGCGCATAGGATATTGCATATACACAACAATGTACCCGGCGTGTTGAGTGCCATCAATACCCAACTGAGCAGCCGAGGCGTAAACATCATGGGGCAATATTTGCAAACCAACGGCAGCATAGGCTATGTGGTGTTGGATGTGGACAAAAGCCTTTCCAAGCAAGCCTTCGAGCTGCTGCGCGACATAAAGGAAACCATAAAAACGCGGCTGTTGTATTAGGGCCTATTTGAAATTTTATTGTTAAACATTGGGCATTGCCCTTTTCCAAGTGCATTAAAGCCGTAACTTGGACACTGTCCTTTTAACCACAATACACCATAACCTAATATGATTTTTCAAAGTGATTGCAAACGGTTGCTGCTGCTGTTGGCCGTTATCTGTTTCGGTTGCTCCTTTCAGCAAGGATTTGCACAAACCGACATCAACAGCTTCAAGGCTTATCAATTAGGTTCGCCGCGCGTGGCCAAGGCTTATGCCACTTACAATACCCTCTTGAAGGAGGAGTTTGAAAAGAAAGGGCTGAAATATCCCGCCAACGATATGTACATCCGCGCGTTCAAGGCCCACAACGAATTTGAAGTGTGGGTGCGCAACCCCGGCGTAGATACTTTTACCTTGTTCAAGGTATATAAGATTTGTGCTTTGTCAGGGTCGTTGGGGCCCAAGCGCTGGGAAGGCGACAGGCAGGTGCCGGAGGGTTTGTATTTTATTTCGGACTTCAACCCCAAGAGTGATTTTTACTTGTCGCTCATGCTCAACTACCCCAATTACAGCGACATGGTACTGGGCAACAAAGCTACGCCCGGCGGCGACATTTACATTCATGGCGGCTGCGTGACGGTAGGCTGCATGCCCATGCAGGATGCGGGTATCCAGGAAATATACACCCTGTGCCTCAACGCGAAACTCAACGGCCAAAACAACATCCCGGTACATGTGTTCCCGGTTCGCTTCAACAAAACCGGCTTGAACTTCTTGGGCCGCGAATATGCCGATGATACTACCCGCCAGCGTTTTTGGATAAATCTTAAGGCGGCTTACGACTATTTCGAGAAAAACCGTACCATTTTGCCGGTAATGTACAACCAAGAGGGGAAGTATATATTTTGACGGCTTTAATAGGCCGCCATGGTCGCGCAGGGTAGGGGGAGGCAATGTGTGCCCCTTGCCGCACAACGCCCTCCGTAGGGGCAACGGGTTTTGTGGCATGAAACACACATGGTTGGGTTGGTTGATGTTGCGCCCCTACGGGATGCCGCAACGTACCCCCAAAAATACATCGTTATTTTACCGCAGATACCTTTCCGGACAACCTAAGTTTATTTACAAAAAATAGATAGTCCAATTTTTCAACCCCGCCACGAACGGAAGTGGTCGGGAGTGCTGGTGGGAATATGGGTGTTTCGATTGGACTATTATTGAAAATAAACGGTATTATTCCATTTCTCTTTAAAAATACCGAGCCATTTGTTGCTGGTAGCCTTTGGCTGCGGCTGCGGCTTTGTCCGCAAAATCGATGCCGGTACCGGCAAAAATAATGCCTCTGCTCACGTTCACCAAAATGCCCACATCCTTGTTCAGCGCGGCCTTGGCCACGCTGTCAAGGTCGCCGCCCTGAGCGCCAATACCCGGCACCAACAAGAAATGATCGGGTACGACGGTACGAATATGCGCCAACTGTTCGGCACGGGTAGCGCCCACCACGAACATGGTATTGTCGCTGCTGCCCCAAGAGGCCACGGTGCGCAAAACCCGCTCGTACAATAGCTCGCCGCCGCTGGGTTGCAATTGAAAATCCTTGCTGCCCTCGTTGCTGGTAAGCCCCAACACTATGGCCCATTTGCCCGCAAACTGCAAAAAAGGCGCCACGCTGTCCTTGCCCATGTAAGGGGCCACGGTTACGCTGTCAAAGGGGAAAGTTTCAAAAAAAGTGTGCGCATACTGTTCGGCGGTATTGCCTATGTCGCCGCGCTTGGCATCGGCTATGGTGAAGATTTCTTTGGGGATATAGGCGAGCGTCTTGGCCATGCTTGTCCAGCCTTCAATGCCTTGTGCTTCGTAAAAGGCGGTATTTATTTTATAGGCCACCGCATATTCCTTGGTGGCGTCTATTATGGCTTTGTTGAATTCAAAAACCGGGTCTTCACCGCCGGGCAAATGGCCGGGAAGTTTTTTTGTATCCGTATCGAGGCCCACGCAAAGGAAAGATTTTTTGCTGCGCATCAGGGCGGTAAGTGCCTGTTTGTCCATAGGGGGCAAAGGTAAATAAAATTGGGTATCGGCCTTTGGCCGCCTATTGGCTAACTTGCTACATTTGCGGGGTCATTGCCGTTTTACGACCCATGAATTTTAAACTTACACGCATTGCGCCTACGCCAAGCGGTTACTTGCATTTGGGCAATGTGTTTTCGTTTGCCGTTACTGCCGCCCTTGCCCAAAAGGTTGGTGCGGCCGTCTTGCTGCGCATTGACGACATGGATAGGGAGCGGGTTCGCCCGGCTTATGTCGAAGACATATTTGCCACCTTGAACTTTTTGCGGATTGATTGGCAGGCAGGCCCCGCCGATGCACGGGATTTTGAAGAAAATTGGCGCCAAAAGGCAAGGATGCCCCTGTATGCAGCTGCCAAAGAATATTTGCTATCGGCCAATAAGTTGTATGCTTGCGTGTGCAGCCGTGCTGCTTTGGCCGCCGCAAAGGGCGTATGTCGTTGCCAAGAAAAAAAATTGCCCATCGATACGCCCGGTGCGGCTTTGCGCTTGACAACTCCTAACGTGCAGCCCATTGTTTGCAAAACCATAGACGGTGCAATCAACACCCGGCTTCCCGCCGAAATGCAGCAAATGGTGGTATGGAAAAAAGACGGTATGCCGGCGTATCAATTAAGCTCCTTGGTGGACGATGTGCATTTCGACACCGATTTAATAGTGCGGGGCAGCGACTTGTGGCCTTCTACTTGCGCCCAACTGCATTTGGCCACGGTGTTGGGTTATGCCCGATTCCTTGATTGCACATTTTTGCATCATCCTTTGTTGCAATTGCCTTCGGGGGAAAAATTGTCAAAATCGGCAGGGGCTGCTTCGCTGCATCATTTGCGCCAACATGGTGCAGCTCCGGAAATGGTACTAAAGAAAATTGCCGCCAATTTTGGATTGGGCGGCAAATATGCCAACAGCAACAAATTGGTTGAAAGCCTTGCTGCGGCAGGTTGTTTGCCTGCGCTATTGGCCCACTAATTCCTTTATGGCTCCTTTGAAGGTTTCGCCCACGGCCAATTCGCGGTTGGCAATCACTATGCTGTTTTTCCTTACCGAGGTAATGCCCGCTTTGCTTACGATATAGGACTTGTGTATGCGCAGAAATCTGTCGGCGGGCAGTTGTTCTTCCAGTCCTTTTATGCTCATGCGCGCTACCAAAGGCCGGTTGGGCGAACTGGTCAAATGTATCTTCACGTAGTCCCTCAGGCTTTCTATCCAAACAATATCGTCATACACCACTTTTACCAAACTGTAATCCACGTTGAGGAAAAAATAATCGGGGTGCTGGGGTTTCTCCTTGTTTACCTGGCGCAATTGGTACAGTTCCTGCGCCTTGTTGCAGGCCGCGAGGAAACGGCCCATGTCCACGGGTTTCAACAAGTAATCCACCACGTTCAGCTCGTAGCCGTCGAGCGCGTACTGTTTGTAGGCGGTTATCAATATCACCATGGGCTTGTGTTGCAGGCTGTTGATAAACTGCAAGCCCGTGATGCCGGGCATCTGGATGTCGATGAAAATAAGGTCTATCTCTTTTTCCTGCAACACCTTCGCCGCTTCAAAAGCATCGTTGCAGCTTGCTTCCAGTTTCAGGAAAGGCACTTTGCTTACGTTGTCGGCAAGCAGGCTGAGTGCCAGTGGCTCATCGTCTATGGCTATACATTTAATCATAGTGTTGTGTCGTTAAGCGTTAATCGTAGGGTTGCTATGTACCAGTTGTCGCCCTTGCTGTCTTGCCTGCGGGCTATTTCCAGTTCGTGTTTGTGTTCGTAAAGCAGGTTCAGCCTGCGCACCACGTTGTTGAAACCTATGCCCGATGCTTCGTCTTTCACTTCCTCCTCATCAAGGTTGTATTTGTTTTTTACGTTAAAGGTAAGAACACCGTTGTCGTAATTTAGTTGTATGTCTATTTCGGGGTTCGATATAAGGCCCACGCCGTGTTTGAAGGCATTTTCCACGAACGGTATCAACAGCATGGGTTCTATCATGGGGTCTTGTTCCATGTTGAGCTGCGGCAGCGATACGCCGATGGCAACCTTTCGGCCAAAACGCTGGCGTTGCAGGTCTATGTAGCTGCTAAGGTAGGCCAATTCCGTTGTCAAAGGTACTTTGGCTTCGTTGGCATCGTACAGCATGTACCGCAGCAATTGCGAAAGCTTGATGACCGTTGGTTCCAATTGGTCGCTTTTCATGCGTGCCAAGGCCGCTACGTTGTTCAGGATGTTGAACAGGAAGTGCGGGCTTATTTGCGACCGTAAAAAGGACAGCTCGGCGTTCAGGCTGGCTTCCTGCCTTTGTTGCAGCAATACTTCATTGCGCGATTTGTCGCGCATGACCCGGTACAATATGCTGGCCACAATGGTAAGGAAAAACGGTGTCAGGTTGAACATCAACGACCTCATGTAATCTCGATGTTCCTGTTTTGGCGATTCCTTGGGGTTGGGGGCGTTGAACGACTTGTCCGGCGGAGGTGGCGGCCCCTTGGGCTTGAAATCGTTGAAAGGTTTATCTGGCCGGGGTTGCGGCCCGAAATCGTTTCGTCCGCCGGGGGCGGGAGCGCGTTGTGGCTTCGTTTGGCCCCAATGTTGTACCGACTGGTGGTGTATGGCCGCTACCGAAAACAGCGTCAGCACCACGATGCCGGCGTACACGAAGGCTTTGGGTTTATTGAGAAACCGGGGCACCAACACGAAAGCGTTAAGGTAAAAAACAACCACCAATATCGCTTTGGTAATGGTATCGACCCAAAGGATATTGCCGTCGCGCGCCGGGTTGCGGCCATCGGCAGCAGGATAGCTCAACCTCATGAGGTAAGGCAGCATAAAGATGATGGCCCACACTATGATATGGGCGCTGACCTCCAGCACGGTGTTCCGGCTGTTGCTTTTTGGGGCTTGGTTTGAAGATATGCTGGACGAAGACATTTTGCGGCGGTTAGAGGTCGGATAGTAAAGGTATCAGCCTAAATTTTCTTATTGGCCTAATTGCTGCAAAAAGCCTAAATGTTGCGTTAAAAAAGGTCAGGAGGCCGTTTTTTGTTGCAAGTAACCTTGTAGCAATATGGTGGCGCTCACAAGGTCTATGGTGGCTTTGTTTTGCCGGTCTTTCTTCTTCATGCCGCTGTCTATCATGCTTTGGAAGGCCATTTTCGACGTCAGCCTTTCATCGGCCAAGCTAACCGCCTTGTCGGGAAACAGTTTTTGCAATTGGCTTGCCAGTTTTTTTACTTTGGGCGAAAGTTCGTTGTCGGCACCGTCCATTCGCAGCGGGTTGCCCAACACTATTTCGGCCACGTCTTCCTGGGTAAAATATTTTTTCAGGAAATAAACCAGGTCGTCGGTAGCAACGGTGGCCAATCCGGTGGCTATTATTTGCAAGGGGTCGGTTACGGCCAAGCCGGTTCTTTTTTTGCCGTAGTCTATTGCTAAAATTCGTGCCATATTTGGTTCAAAAACGCATTACCAAGCCCATGCCCAAGCCGCCGTTGGGTAGCAGCACCGGGCGCAGCCTCAAACTTATGTCTTCCGAAATGTCGAAGTTTTTCAAATGCGCAAATACGGCGGCATCGACTATTTGCAGCGTATATCCCAAGGCCGTAAGCAGGGCGGTCATGTCGAGGTAGCGTTTGTAATAGTCTTTGTAATAGGTGATGTATTCGCTCCTGTCGTCCGTATCGGGAATACCCAAGTCGTCCAACGAATCGTAATCGCCATTTTGGTATGCCGCCGCCGCCCTCCTGAACTTGTTGTACCCTTTGGAATTGTCGTAGAGGAAATACACCGCCACGCCCACGCCCGCATAGATAATGGGCAGCTTCCAGTAGTCCTTGTTCTTTATCTGCCCCAAGCCCGGGCACATGGCCGAAAACAGTGCAATCTTTTTTGGCGTAAGAAACGGGGTGGTATCGGTAGCGGCATTAGCAGCAGCCATCGGCATTTTGGAAACATCGGTCACCGTGTCTGCCTTTGGGCCATTGCCAATGGGTGTTTGCCCACTGGCAAACGCAAAACAAAACAATAGTACGATAATTAAGGGTGGCACTTTCATAAGGCAATGCTCAAAACGGTACAAGCCGCAAAAATATTGTTTTTGCGGCTTGCGGTAAATTAGATTTTTGCGGGTACCAATATATTGTAGGTTTTGCCTGATTTTATGGTTAGCTGCCTATCGCGCAACCACGGGTTGAGTATCTTGAGCATTTTGTAGTTGATGCCTTGGTTTGCGGCAAACTGGGCCAGGTTGGGTATGCTGCTGGTAACGGCTATGCCGCGGGTGGCTATGGGCTTGTAGGCATCTTCGGGCGGCACCATGAAACCATATTGGCCGGCATGGCTTATCAGGTGCTTCAATGCCAATATCCTGAACACGTAACGGTTGGTTTCTTCGGGCAACAACAGGTCGTAATAATCGCCGGACATCTGGAAGCTGCTCTGGCCGCTGAAACCGCCCATGCCGCAATTGTAAGATGCCGCGGCTGCCGTCCAATTGCCAAATTTGGCATAGGCATCTTTCAGATATTTGCAGGCGGCATCGGTCGATTTTTCCAAGTCGTACCGTTCGTCCACTTCGCTGTTTATTTCCAGCCCGTACCGTGTGCCGGTTTCTTTCATGAATTGCCAATAACCTACCGCGCCGGCGGGCGAAGTGGGGTTTTGCAACGAGCTTTCGGCTACGCAGAGGTACTTGAAATCGTCGGGCAGGCCATTGGCTTTCAGCTTGGCCTCAATGGTGGGGAACACCCGTTGGCTCAACTTTAGGATATATAGGGTAGAGCCGTGCATGTAGTAGTTCACGAGCAGTTCCCTGTCCAGCCGTTCTTTTACTTCCCAGCGTTGCAGCGGCACGTTTTCGCCGCAAAAATTCATGGTTTTGGGCGTTTTGGTGCTGAACCATTTGTATTGCAGGCGGCCATCGTCGGTTATTTCTACAGGGTCGTTATTGTTGGCTTTGTCGAAAGCCATGCCCACCATGAAACTGATGCCGGCCACCATGCCCATGCCCATGCCTTTCAGATATTTTGTGTCCATTGTTGGTTGTTTATAACGCTCTTGTGCGGCAAGTTAATGTTTGGTTTCCCAACTAAGAAAGCTACCGTTTGGCCGGGCTTCAACCTTGCTTTTTTCGGGTATTTTATTCCTTTGTTTTTATGTCCTTTGCGGGTACCACTATGCCGTCTGCCATAAACCGGATAGATTTCTTGGGTTCGGTTATGGCATCTATTTCGGCCTGAGGTTTCTTGGCGTCTTCGGCGTAGTGGCGCAATTCGTTTACCGAAGTTACCTTGGTGAATGCCTCGCCTTCCAACACTACGGTTTTGCCCACCATGTCCATGGGCACGAAGAAGGCGTAGTCTTTCATTTTTACGAACACCGTGGTGCTGTCGTTTACGTACAGGTTCATCCAGCAGCCTTTTTTGGGGCATACATCTACCACCTTGGCGGCTATTTTGGTATGCACTTTTTCTTGCTTGTCGAGCAATGCCGGCAGGGTGGCAATGTCCGCCGCGCCATCGGCGCTTATTTTTTCGCCATAGGTTTGGCCCGGCACGGCGGGCTTGCGGCTTTCGTCTTGGGCGTGTGCCGCAAAAGATGCGGTGGCTGCCAGTATTGCCAAGGTTATTGTCTTCTTCATTGTTGCATGATTGTATTTTGGCGGCAAAGGTAGGCCGAATTAAGCATTATGTTTCACGTTGGGTAAAATGTGCAATAGTCGATAACTTCCGAAGTTAAACCTGTCAAGGCCATTGCCCCTGTCCTCCGTTTTTCCGCACTTTCAATTTCGGCTGCTGTTCTAGTCGGGGGCTTGCGGGTAATTTATAGATTGTACCTTTGCCGCATGAATTCCATTGGGTATTTTTGTATCTTCAATGCCTAAATACATGGGCTGTATTGACGAGTGAGAAGGCTTTGTGGTGTGCCTGCAAGATGCTACAATTATGAAAACACATAGGCTTATCCAATTAATAAAAGTTGACGAATACTCCGTAACCGCCAAATACCTGCAAATTGCCAACTCGATTATCAAAAACGTGGGCAATGGGAAAATAGTGGCCGGCGATTTGCTGCCGTCTATCAACGAATTAAGTTTTGAATTGGATATAGCGCGCGACACTGTTGAACGTGCCTACAAGTATCTCCGCGAGCTGAATATCATAGACTCCGTGCCGCGCAAAGGTTATTTCATCAGCAATGCGGAAATAGATAACCACCCCAAGATATTCCTGCTGTTCAACAAGTTGAGCGAACACAAGAAGATTATCTACGACTCTTTCGTGGCCACTCTGGGCAATGACGCTACCATAGATTTTTATGTCTATAACAACGATTTGAACCTGTTCAAAAAGCTGATAGCGGCCAAGGGCAACGATTATACCCATTACGTGATACTGCCGCATTTCATAGAAGCCGAAGAAAAGGCGAAAGATATCTTGAACGAGTTGCCCAAGGAAAAACTGATAATGCTGGACAAGCACATAGAGGGCATAACGGGCGAATATGCCGGTATCTACGAAAATTTTGAGGTGGACATATACAATGCCCTGAAGGAAGCATATACCTGCATAAGCAAGTACAAGACCATAAAAGTGGTTTTCCCCGAACACAGCTACTATCCTAAGGAAATAAAAAATGGCATAAGCAGCTTTTGTGCCGGGCATGGTTTTTTGTTCAAGTCCGTAAAAGACATCTTGCACGAGGAATTGGCCCCCGGCGATTTGGTGATTACCGTCATGGAAGACGATTTGGTGACGTTGATTGAACGTATCTTGGCTTCCAATTTGCGCGTGGGTACCGACATCGGCGTTATTTCCTACAACGAAACCCGCATCAAAAAATTGATTTTGGAAGGTATCACCACCGTATCTACTGATTTTGCATTTTTGGGAAAAAGTGCCGCCGAAATGGTGTTGAGCAATGCGAAGGAACAGATAGGGATACCCTTTCATTTAACCCTCAGGAAATCGGTGTAGCGTGCCGTATTGCAACCGGGCTCACCGCACCTTGTTTGCTTCCAATTCCTTTATGTTGTTCAGGAACGATTGCAGCGTAGTTTGGCTCATGATTACCCTGGTTTTTTCCCTGATGGCTATAAACTCTTTGCGCAAGTAACAGGTTGCTTCGTCTTTGCAATCATCGCAACGTTCGTAAAAGTTGAGCGAAACGCATTGCACCAAAGCTATGGGGCCGTCAAACAGCCGGTGTATATCTGCCACCGTTATTTCCTTGGGTGGCTTCAAAAGGTAGTAGCCGCCGCCTATGCCTTGCCTGCTGTTCACCATTTTTGCATGTTTCAGTTCCAGCAATATCTGCTCCAAAAATTTCTTCGGAATGTTTTCGTCCCCGGCAATGACGGCCGTAGGCAAATAGCCCAGCTGGAAATTTCTGGCCAGCCTTATCATGGCTTTCAAGGCATATTTGCATTTCTTCGACATCATAGCAACCGCAAAATAGCACTTATTTCAATGCCGCCAATGCCTCCGAAATGCGGCGCACGCCTTCTTTCAAATTATCGAGCGAAGCGGCAAACGAAAAGCGCATACAATTGGGCGAGCCGAAGGCCGCGCCGCTTACGCCGGTTACGTGTGCCGTGTGCAACATGTACATGGCCATGTCGTCGGCATTGTTTACCACGGTATTGCCATTGCGCTTGCCGTAAAACGACGACAAGTCGGGGAAGGCGTAAAACGCACCGGCAGGGTTGTTGATGCGCACGCCGGGTATGGCGCCGAGTGCGGGTATCATGTATCCTTTCCTTTCCTTGAACGCCGAAACCATGTCGTAGGTTGGTTGCAGGTCGGCCAGCAGGGCCGTGATGGCGGCGCGTTGCGCCATGGAGTTGGCCCCCGAGGTAAACTGGCCTTGCAGTTTTTCGCAAGCCTTTACCAAAGCCACGGGTGCGGCCATGTAGCCCAGGCGCCAGCCGGTCATGGCAAAGCCTTTGGCAAAGCCGTTTACCACAATCATGCGGTCTTTCAACTCGGTGAATTGCGCGATGCTTTGGTGGCCGCCTTCAAAGTTGATGTACTCGTATATTTCATCGCTGATGATGTTTACTTGTGGGTGCCTGGCAAAAACCGCGGCCAGCCCGGCCAATTCTTCCTTGGTATAAACGGCACCCGAAGGGTTGCAGGGCGACGAGAAGATGAACAATTTGGTTTTGGGGGTAATGGCAGCTTCCAGTTTGGCGGGCGTTAGCTTAAAATCTTCCTCGATGCCGCAATTGACGAACACGTTCTTGCCTTCGGCAAAGCTTACCAGCGAAGCATAAGTTACCCAAAACGGGGTAGGGATGATTACCTCGTCGCCGGGGTTGACCAAGCTCAATATCACATTGGCCAGCACTTGCTTGGCCCCCGTGCTTACCATGGTTTCCTCGGGCAGGTAATCCAATGCGTTGTCGCGTTTAAGTTTAGTGGTTATGGCCTGTCGCAATTCGGGATAACCGGCTACCGGCGGGTATTTGGTATAGCCTTGCTCCATGGCCTCGTTGGCGGCGGCCACTATGTGTGCCGGTGTGGCAAAGTCGGGTTCGCCCAGGCTGAGGTCTATCACGTTTATTCCCTTGGCTTTCAATTCGCGGCCAAGTTTGGCCATCATTATGGTTTGCGGTTCGGAGATTAAATCTAAACGGTGTGCTAATTGCATGGTTGAAGAATGAATGTCGATTAAATGTCGTAATCTATTTTTTTTTTTTCGACGGGCGAAGATACGGAAGTAATTCAAACAGGTACTTAATCCTTCAACGCCCGCAAGGCGATATAGGTCATGGCGCCTGCGCCGATTGCCAATGCGTTTTCGTCTATGTCGAAGCGGGAATTGTGTACCGGCGCCGTAAATTCTTGGTTGCCCCTATTGGTGCCCAGCCTGAAAAAGCAGCCTTTGGTTACGTGTGTGTAAAACGCAAAATCTTCGGCGCCCATGCGCATTTCCAATTCATGTACATTTTCTGCGCCCAAGTATTCCTCGGCGGCTTTCCGTGCTTTCTCGGTAGTGGCGGGGTCGTTGTAGAGCGAGGGGTAGCCTTCCGGTATTTCTATTGTGGCTTCGGCACCGTAAGCGGCGCAAATATTTTGGGTTATTGTTTTTATCAAGGCCAACGCTTCTTGGCGCCATTGTTCATCGAAGGTGCGCAGGGTGCCCATCAGCTTTACTTTTTCGGGTATCACGTTGGTGGTTTTTCCGCCTTCTATGCTGCCAAAAGTCAAAACCGTGGGCGACAACGGATTGGCCTTGCGCGACACTATTTGCTGCAAGCCGGTAATGACCATGGCTGCCGTGGTGATGGGGTCGATGGTTTGCTGGGGCAGGGCGGCATGCCCGCCTTTTCCTTTAATGGTGATGTACAATTCGTCGGCACTGGCCATGTACCGCCCGCCCCTAAAGCCCAAGGAACCGCAGGGCAATTGCGGGTAAACGTGCAAGCCGAATATTGCCGCCGGCTTGGGGTTTTCCAAAGCCCCGTCTTTAATCATCAGGCTGGCGCCGCCGGGATTTTTTTCTTCGCCCGGTTGGAACAGTAGTTTTATGGTGCCTTCAAGGTTTTCTTTTTCCGAAAACAAAAGCTTTGCCGCACCCAACAAACAGGCGGTGTGTACATCGTGGCCGCAGGCGTGCATCACGCCGTTGTTGGTGCTTTTGTAGCTAACCTCGTTTTCTTCCTGTATGGGCAGTGCGTCCATGTCGGCACGAAGCGCTATACATTTTTGTTGTGGGTTTTTGCCTTCGATGGTGGCTACCAAACCGGTAGTGGCTATGCCTTTTTGGTATTTTACCCCTATTTTGTCCAGTTCGACTGCTACGTATTCCATGGTTGCATGTTCCTCAAACGACAGCTCGGGGTGGGCGTGTATGTGTTGGCGGATACGCAATAATTCGGGTAGAATCTCTATGGCTTTTTGGTGCAGCTTTTCAATCATTTTTGGTTTTGGCGGTTTGGTCGGTATTGGTTTTTGGCTTTGGTTTGATGTACTTCGATTTTTTTGCACTGGTACCCACGTATATCACATCGGGAACTATCATGCTGGGCACAAATTTTTTGTTCAATTGCCTGTACAAAATTGCCGCTTCTTTCCTGGATTTAAAGTCGCCTATCCTAACCCTGAACTGGGGATTGTGGTAGGAGATGTAGGAACCTATGCCCGGAAATGCCCGCATAAAGTCGAGCTTTATTTGTTGGGCTTTTTTCCGGTCGGCCCCGTTGTATATCTGCACCCTAAAGCCTCTTGTTCTGCCTACGAAGATACCTTTGTTTACGGGTTTGGCCACGGCATCGTCCGGCTTTGGGTCGGCATGTACATCGGCTCCCGAACCGGTATCGGGCTGCGTATCGGCCACCGTTACGGGGTTTTGCGCCGATGCACGTTCCACTTGGAGCAATAAGGCAAAAACAACAGTTAATATGTATTTCATTTCGTTCGACTTTAGGTAGCTTGTGCTTCCTTCACGATGGCCACACCCGAAGATGTGCCTATCCGGGCAGCACCGGCAGCTATCAATTCTTCGGCAAAAGCAAGGTTGCGTATCCCGCCCGATGCTTTGATGGCTATTTCGGGGGGCAATAGGCCGCGCATGAGCGAAACCGCATGTACCGAAGCGCCTTTCTCGGCATATCCGGTGGATGTTTTCACGAAATCTACCTTGTGGCGGGCGTATAGGTTGCAACAAGCCGCTATCTCTTCATCAATAAGTATGCCACTTTCCACGATTACTTTTACCGTCTTGTCGTGTAGCCTTATGGGCTGTAGGCAGGCGGTTATTTCCTTGGACAAATAACCTATGTCGCCGCTTTTCAAGGCACAGAGGTTGATGACAATATCCAATTCGTCGGCGCCGTCGGCTATGGCTGTTTGTGTTTCTTTTACCTTTGCGGCCATGTCGCTATAACCAAATGGGAAACCTATGACGGTACACACTTTTACGGCGGTATCTTTGGTGAAGGATGCTGCCAGTTTTGTATAGAACGGCGGCACGCATACGGCCGCGAATTCGTTTTCTATCGCTTCGTTGCACAATGCGGCCACGTTTTGGGGCAGCGTCGTGGGTTTCAGTACGGTATGGTCTATGTAGCGGGCAAGGTTCATGGCGGTGGATTGGCGATGTTGGTGGCTGTGCTGCCCCGTCGTCTTGTTTCTATTAGTTTTATTTCGTCTGTTGTCAGTTCGTAAAGTTCGTAAATTATTTGGTTTATCTTGCTCCCTGCGTAGTCAATTTGGTTTTCGTCAGCGGGCAATAAGTTCGTCCACTTTTACTACTTCATCAATGGACAATGACCAAAATGTTGCTTGAATAGCTGTCTCGTCCTGAAATTATTTGTCGGATTTTATCGTGTTGTGCCTATCCACAAATTTATTTACAGACGCTTTAATGTCTGCCAAGGCAACGTTGAGCAACTTCGTTTCTTCTTCTGTGAACTTGGAGCAGTCGTTGGTTGTATAGGTTAACCGCTCTTCCAACCACTCGGCAGGTTGGTTGAGGTAGGTTTCTGCTATGTATGACAATGGCACTATTTTACCGAGGTTTTTTAGCGACGAAATCAATGATAGCTCTATCAGCCAACCATTGTCTTTCGCCGCGCCTTGGTCGGCAAATGCTTTTCCCACAAAGGAGGATATTGTTGCCTTGTCTTCTTCGGATGGAAAATTTATTATTACTTTATCCATTTGCTCTTCGGCATCTTTCCCCATGTTCAGTAAATATGTTTTCCATTTTTCCAGTTCTGCTTGAAGTTCCATATTTTGATTGTTTTATTTTTATTACGGATTAATTACGGTATGTATCTGCTTTGCTCCATTATCTAAATAGTTTTAAATATCGCTCAAACGCAAATACTCTGTTACGTTTAAAACCCGTTTGTTCCACTAATATTTCAAGACGTACAAAATCGTTTAACAGCCTTGACACTGTGGGTACGCTTACATTCAGAGCCGTTGCAATGCTTTGCATATCTGTAATGGGTTGACCATACAAATATTGTAACACATTTTTTGCAAGCAGTTGCTTTTTGCCAAGAGTAATTATTTTATTTTCCACATCTGCCCGCAATGCAATTATTTCTTTAAATGTTTGAATAGAATTTTCGGCTGTTACCCTTACCCCTTCTAAAAAAAATTTTAGCCATTGCACCAAATCATTTGTAGTTCTCACCGCAGTCAGGTTATCGTAATAATGTTCTTTGTTTTTTTCAAAAAAATCGGAAAGGTACAAGGTGGGCTTTACCAACAAACCTGAGCTTACTAAATAGAGTGTAATCAATAATCTTCCAATTCTACCATTGCCGTCTAAAAACGGGTGTATGGTTTCAAACTGATAATGCAATATTCCTATTTTGATAAGGTGTGGAAGATGGCTGTTTTCGCTATGGATAAACTGCTCCAGGTCTGCCATATATTCCAATACGCCATCTTGTTGTGGCGGAATAAATTTAGCATCTGCCAAGCTGCTTCCCCCAATCCAATTTTGACTGATACGAAATTCGCCGGGTTGCTTGTGTTTGCCTCTTACACCTTGCAGTATTATTTTATGGGTGTTTTTTAAAAGCCGGTTGCTTAATGGCAATTTATCCAACTCGCCAATGGCAGTATTCATTGCCTGCACATAGTTTTGTACTTCTTGCCAATCGTCTTTTTTTTCGGGATTAATGTATTCCTCTTTCTGAACGGCTTCGTCTATATTGGTTTGCGTACCTTCTATTCGGCTACTTTTGGTTCCCTCTTTCAGCACGTGCATTTTTATAAAAAAATCCACATCGGGTATCAATTGACTAAAGGCATTCAGTTCGCCCAGTTTTTGGTCGGCTTGGCTCAGTAGCAATGCCACGGCATCATTATCCAAATGCCATTGGGTATGTATAAGCGTAGGCTCAAAGCTCTTGTATTGAAGCCTTTGCACTAATTTACCCGATTTAAAATCGCTGATATTCATTCCTGTTTCATTTTGACTGCAACTGCAAATATAGTTATTTATATTTTCACTTTACTTTTTTTGTGAAAATATAGGTTTCTATATTTTCATTTCCGTTCCGTCGTTTTACTGCTCCACCAACCTGATTTCCTCCTCCGTCAACCCGTAAAGTTCGTAAACAATTTGGTTGATTTTATCCTCACAATAATCAATTCGGTTTTTTAGTTGCTCCATTCTGTTGGGCAAGGTTTCCGTTTTCAAGTCCGCATTTAGGTGTAAAAGTTGTTCAACCAATTTGATGATTTCGTTTCGTTGTTTTTCTGAAACGTTTTTTGGAATTGGCAACTGTTCAACGTGTTGTTTTTTTACTTCTGCCAAAACTTCTCCACGTTCGGGATTGATTT
>JASGFI010000030.1:0-24353 GCA_047605615.1 Edaphocola sp.
AAGTGGATGTGCCTGCCAATGTCAAAATGGGGAAAATTGTTTTCTTCACCTATGGTTTGTTTTGTGGTTAAAAAATATGTACTTATTCGGTGCATCCGATACACGCGCCGCAAAGGTATGGGATAAATGCAAGGTAAAGAAAGTGAGGGGTGTTTATTTGTAAAATAATTTTTGCCCTGTTTCTCGTCCCCCAACCTTCGTTTCGTCCAATAATGGATAGCCCCACAAAAACAATCGTATCTTCGCCGCCCATAAAAATTGCAGCCGTTCAAGTATCACATTCGCATACCATGTTGTCGTTAGCAAACCAAATAAAGGCCGCCGCCGCCGGGGCCATCAACCACTTGTTTCCGGGCCTTGGCGTTACCGACCAGCAAGTATTGGTCAACGAAACCAAGCCCGGATTTGCCGGCGACTATACCGTTGTGCTATTCCCGTTCGTGAAGTCGTTGCGCCAAAACCCCGCCGCTCTGGGCAAGGCCATAGGCGATTACCTGGTAGCCCACAACCCCTTGTTTGCCGCGCACGAAACGGTGGCCGGTTTCTTGAATTTATCCATCAACGATGCCGTACTGGTAGGCTTCCTGAACCATCATTACACCGATAAAAACCTGGGGCACCGGGCTGCCAATGGCCAAAAGGTCATGGTGGAATATTCGTCGCCCAACACCAACAAACCATTGCACTTTGGCCACCTGCGCAATATATTTTTGGGTTCTTCCGTGTCCAAAATATTGGCCGCTGCCGGTTACGAAGTAATAAGGGCCAACCTGATTAACGACCGCGGCATACACATCTGCAAATCCATGATAGCCTGGATGCGCTACGCCAATGGCGCAACGCCGCAAAGCACGGGCATCAAAGGCGACCATTTCGTTGGCGATTACTACGTGCGGTTCAACGATGCGTACAAAGAAGAAGTAGCCGCTTTGGCCGCCAATGGCATGTACCAAGAAACAGCCGAAAAGGAAGCACCCATCATGAAAGAAGCGCAAGAACTGTTGGTAAAATGGGAAGCAGGCAACGAAGAAGTGTACAGCCTTTGGCAGAAAATGAACAATTGGGTGTATGAGGGGTTTGCCGTGTCGTACAAGCGGCTGGGCGTGGATTTCGACAAAATGTACTACGAAAGCGACACCTATCTTTTGGGCAAACAATTGGTACAAGAAGGGCTGGGAAAAGGTGTGTTGTTCAGGAAAGAAAACGGCTCGGTATGGATAGACCTAACCGCCGATGGCCTGGACGAAAAACTCTTGCTGCGCGCCGATGGCACCTCCGTATATATGACCCAAGACTTGGGTACCGCCAAGCTGAAATACCAAGACTATGGCACGAACCAATCGGTATATGTAATAGCCGACGAGCAAAATTACCACATGCAGGTGTTGAAACTGATTTTGCAAAAATTGGGCGAACCTTGTGCCGGGGGCATTTACCATTTGTCCTACGGCATGGTGGAGCTGCCCAGCGGCCGCATGAAGAGCCGCGAAGGCACCGTGGTAGATGCCGACGACATGATGGACGAAATGCTGCGCCTTGCCCAAGAACAAACGGAAGAAAATGGCAAGACCGATGGTTTTTCAACAGAAGAACTGGCCAACCTGTACGAGATGATAGGCATGGGTGCCTTGAAGTTTTACCTGTTGCGGATAGAGCCTAAAAAGAAAATGATTTTCGACCCGAAAGAGTCCATTGACCTGCACGGCTTCACCGCAGCTTTCGTGCAATATGCCCATGCGCGCATTTGTTCCATTTTACAGAAAAACGAAATAGCCGAAGGCCCCGTGACACTTGGCAAAGAACCCTTGCTGGACATGGAAAAAACGCTCTTGTTGCAGATAGAACAATACCCGCAAGTGTTGGAACAGGCAGCCGCCGAGTTCAACCCTTCCGCATTGTGCAACTATGCTTTTAGGCTGGCGCAAACCTTTAATTCATTCTACGACAAACACAGCATAGCCAAGGCCGAAAGCGAGGAGAAAAAACAGTTGCGCCTGATGCTGGCCACCATGACGGCCAATACCCTGCAAAACGCCATGCTGTTGTTGGGCATATCGGTACCGCAGAAAATGTAAGTGCTGAATGTTTCAATAAAAAAGCAGAAACCAATATTTAATTGGTTCCTGCTTTTTGGTTATGGCGGCTATACAGTTTTACTACCTAACCAGGTTCACCGCTTCTTTTTTGCTATAAAGTTTACCATCGGCACATGTGTACTCGATGTAGTACATGTACGTGTCCGAGGTCGCCTCTGCGCCATTGGGGTAAAGGCCGTCCCAGCCTTGTTTGACGTTGGTATTGTTATAGACTTCCTTGCCCCACCTGTCGAACACCCGCATGGTCAACAGTACTTGGCCGGACTGTAGGCTTGGCTTGAAATAGTCATTCAATCCGTCGCCATTGGGCGAAAAGGCATTGGGCACAAACACTTCGCAACATGGTTTGGTGGGCACCAGTATCATGGCCGTGTCGAAGCATCCGTATTGGTTGTAAACGGTCAATGTTACCCAAGTCGGTTCGGCAAACACACCCCTGACATCTTCGCCATCGGCACTGCCTACTATACGGAAAGGCTTTGCGGGTTCCCACCTGAAATCGTCTCCATCGGTGCTGCTGCCCTTGAGGCTAAGCGTATCGTATGCGCAAATCACGGTATCGCCTATTGAAGTTATCAATGCCTCGGGTTTAGGATATACCGACACCGTTAGCTTGTTGGAAGAATCGACACAACCAAAGTCCGACATGCCCCAAGCACTATAAGTTCCGGCTGTGGCTATGGCCAAGCTCGAAGACGTTTCGCCGGGCATCGATACGCCATTCTTATACCATTGATAGGTGTAGCCGGTAACGGCATTCACGATGCTGGCGGTCAATACTTCATCGGGGCAAATGCCCAAACTTTGAAGCCCGTTGCCCTGGTTCAGGGTCATGTCCGGCTTGGGGTTTACTTGTAAGTTTAGGTAGTAAATGCTATCGCAACCCGAAACCGAAGTAAAAACCGTGTCGTACAAGCCGGTTTGATAATAATATCTGCCATAGAACAAATAGGTTTCGCCTTCGCACACATATTGTTTGTCGTCTTTGCCAAATTCATAAGTTGGGTTAATGCGAATGGTGTAGGCTATGGTCTGCGTAACGCTGATAGGACAACCGTCGTCTTTTAAGGTTACCAAAAATACATAGTCGCCGGTCGGCATATTACTTATGTTCCAGTTGAAATTGAGTACCGGGTTGGCGGTACCGTTGTTCACAACATTTGCGGTAGCCCCACTCATGAGGTTGATCGTACCTATGGTGATATTGTCGCCTTCCGGATCCGTAGCGGCTATGGAAAAGGAGATATTGCCTCCATTTTCGCAACTATTGATAATCGTCGAGTCGTTGGTGTCGGCATTGCCGTTGTTGAGGTTAACTATGGGCCCGGAGGGGCCTTGGTTGGGGCAGCTGGTCAATATGAGAAAGGCCATTTCGCGCATGCTGGTGCCTACCGTGCTGCCATTCCTTGTTTCGGTTACTTTGGTGACAACCACGCTGTTTACGGCCGAATTTGGCAGAAAGTTTAACTGGCCGGAAGTGCCACTAAAACTAAATGTACCGGTAGCAGAAGGCACCGGGGCCGTAGCCGTATAGGGCGAGTAGTAAGCTATATCCGTGGGCGAAGCTACATTGGTGGTCAAAGATTCTTTTGCGGCTACCAAGTTATAAGCCAAGATGTCGCCATCGGGATCTATGGCCCCAAGGTTGTAGGTCTGCGCCTTGTTCAAACAAAAAAACGGGGTGGGTACCGAGGTAAATTCCGGGCTGGAATTGGCATAAACCGTATTGTCCAATGTTGCTTCGAGATACATCAAAGAACTACCGGCTTGCACATTGGCATTGCCTATCAGTGGTGTGCGGCCCGCGTTGGACGTTGTCGGCGTAAGGCTGATGCTGCCGCCAAACTGAAACTTCCATGAACTACTTGTGCCGGTAAGGGTGAAGGCGGCATGATAAGTATAAAGCTTGATACCCGGCAAGGTATTGTTGATATCGGTGCATTTGGTATTGCCCGCATCGTCCGGGCAAACAGGTGTTATTTCTATGTCACTGTTGGCCGAGTCGTACACCAGATACTGGGCAGATACGTAAGTGCCATTGTTATACAAGGACACGTAAGGCGTGGCCCCTATCAACGCAGGCAATGCCGCACTGGTAGAGCTACAATCCGCAAAGAAACGAACCGTCACTTCGTAGGCACTACCCGTGGTGGTAGCCGATATGTACTCATAACCTATCTCACCACCTAATAAATGACTTGCTGCGGCCTCCCTACCAACTATGGTACAACATAGCAGCAGCAGGCTTTGTAGGATTTTTTTCATAATTCTATTTTATTTAAAATTTTGCGGAAACTGGCATCGCTCGTTTGGGCAATTTTTGCCTGACCCGTTTCCAAAGACCACCTGGATTTAAAAATAGGTTTGTGAAAAATTGGAATACCCAGCACGGCTTATTGACCATTGTCAACAAACATTGAGCATTTCAATTAGTTTTAACAAGATGTCCTGCCGTATGTTTGTCAACAACTGCCCCAAATAGTACTTAAATTATTTTTTGTGTCCAATAATTGCTTTTTCCGTAACAAAGGTTTTTCTACACTCGCATACCATACAAAAACACCTTAGTCGTAAACCAAACAACGCCGCCATAGCCCATGGCTATCGACAATTTTAAATGCACCACCCACTTCGATGTAGCGCAGCAAAAAATATTATTTGCCTAAATTTGCACGCTATCTCAAAATTGGATTATGGTGAAGATTGGAACTATCGAACTGCCGGATTTCCCCTTGCTGCTGGCCCCTATGGAAGACGTGAGCGACCCGCCTTTTCGTGCCGTGTGCAAGCAACAGGGCGCCGACCTGATGTACACCGAATTTATATCGTCCGAAGGTTTGATACGCGATGCCATCAAAAGCCGGCAAAAGCTCGACATTTTCGATTACGAACGACCCATAGGCATACAAATTTTTGGCGGCGACGAGGAAGCCATGGAAATGGCGGCACGCATAGTAGATGCCACCCAACCCGATTTGATAGACATCAATTACGGTTGCCCGGTAAAGAAAGTGGTGTGCAAAGGTGCGGGTGCCGGTATATTGAAAGACGTGCCCAAGATGATAAAACTCACGGAAGCCGTGGTGAAAAGCACCAAGCTGCCCGTAACGGTGAAGACCCGCCTGGGCTGGGACGAGGACACAAAAAACATAGAAGAAGTAGCCGAACGCCTGCAAGATGTGGGCGTGCGGGCATTGTCCATACATGGCCGCACCAGGGTGCAGATGTACAAAGGCGATGCCGATTGGACACTGATTGGCAAAGTGAAAAACAACCAACGCATACATATACCCATTTTTGGCAATGGCGACATAGACACCCCGCAAAAAGCCTTGGAACACAAAAACCGCTATGGCGTGGACGGGGTGATGATAGGCCGTGCCGCCATAGGCTACCCCTGGATATTCAGGGAAATAAAACACTACTTGAATACCGGCCAAAACATGGCAGCACCTACCGTGGCAGAACGCATAGACACTTGCCGCCGGCACCTTGACGGCTCGGTGGCCTGGAAAGGCGAGAAGCTGGGCATATTGGAAATGCGCCGACATTACGCATCGTACCTAAAGGGCTTGCCGCATGTAAAGGAATACCGCATGAGGCTGGTCAACACGTTGGATTACGGCCAGCTAATGGATATTTTGGAAGAGTTGAAAGCAGACAAGGTGTTGCAGATGGCGTAACACCCTATCTGTACTTTATCAAGGCTGTCAATAATAATTTATCCCAATGGCTTTCCTTGCTTCCGCTATGGTTTTGGATGCGCTGGCGCGTGCTTTTTCGGCTCCTTGCCCCAATATCTTCCTCAAACTGTCTTCGTCTTTTTGAAGCTCGGCGGCGTGTTCGCGTATGGGTTTCACGAAGGCTACGATATCTTCGGCCAATTGCTTCTTGAAGTCGCCGTAGCGTATGGCGCACTCGTTCCAGTTGTTCAAAAAACCTTCGTAAGTATCCTTGGCCGACACCAACTGCATTAGCTGAAACAGGTTTTGGATATAATCGGGCATGGGTGCATTGTGTTCGCCGGGGCCGCTATCGGTCTTGGCCTTCGACAGCTTTTTGCGTATCGCCTCGTCATCGTCGCTAAGGTAAATGGTGGCATTGGCATTTTCGCTTTTGCTCATCTTGCCGTTGCCGTCCAGGCTCATGATTTTTACCGTATTTTCATCGAAACGAAACACATTGGGTTCGGGAAACAAATCGATGCCATAACGGTTATTGAAACGATTGGCAAAGTTGCGTGCCATTTCCAAGTGTTGCTCCTGGTCCTTGCCCACGGGCACTTTCGCGGCCCGGTGTATCAATATGTCGGCAGCCATCAGTACCGGGTAGGTAAGCAGCCCGGCATTCACATTGTCGGGGTTCAGGCGCACCTTGTCTTTGAAGGTGGGTACTTTTTCCAACTCGCCTTTATAGGCCAGCATATTGAGCATGAGGTATAGTTCCGGTATTTCGGGCAGGTCGGTTTGGGCATATAGGGCTACTTTTTCGGGGTCGAGGCCACTGGCTATGTTTTCCGCCGCTACGCGAAATACGTTTGCCTTTAAATCCTTGGGGTCGGGGTGGGTGGTAAGGCTATGGTAATCGGCTACGAAGAAATAACAATCATAGTCGTTTTGCATTTTGAGATAATTATGGATGGCGCCAAAATAATTGCCCAGGTGCAGATAACCTGTGCTGCGGATACCGCTAACTACTATTTCTTTTTGTGACATAAGGGTGCGAAATTAAGCAATTTCTATACCAGCCCTTTTATTTAAAAAAACATCGCGCTTCCTTTCGAGGGGTAAATAAAATCGAGCAACGACATCCTTTTATATTGCCATCGGCTGTATTTAGCTTCGCAGAGAAAAGTTCAAATTTTCGTAACGGCACGTCATTTTTACCGGAGCCGGCCCCATGGGGGCCAAAGGTTTGTAGCGAAACGTGGAGATGGTGCGGTGCGCCCCGTAGGGGCGCAACATAAAGCGACAATTTTAAATGCACCCTTGCCATATTAGTTTGGCACAATGTTTTTGCCAAATAATACCTTTGCGTTTCAATTGACGCTTATGATAGAAAATTATAGCCATTCCGTGGCCGAACGCCTGATGCGTTACGTACAGATAGACACGCAAAGCGACCCTTTCTCCACCGCCCAACCCTCTACCGAAAAACAAAAAGACCTTACCAAATTATTGGCACAAGAGTTGACGGCACTGGGCATAACCGATGCCGAAGCCGATGAACACGGCTATGTGTATGCCACCATTCCGGCTACGGCGGAGGGCAATTTTCCGGTAGTGTGTTTTTGCGCCCACGTGGACACATCGCCCGACAGTAGCGGCAAGGACGTGAAGCCCATGCTCCACAAAAAATATGACGGCGGCGACATAGTGCTGCCCGACGACAACAGCGTGGTAATATCTGCCCAAAACCATCCTTACCTCAAGGAGCGGATAGGCGACGACATCATTACCGCCTCGGGGCTTACCCTGTTGGGTGCCGACGACAAAGCCGGCGTGGCCATCATCATGGACACCGCCCAATATTTGATGCTACACCCGGAAATCAAACATGGCAAAATCCGCATCCTCTTCACGCCCGACGAAGAAGTGGGTCGCGGCGTAGATGCCGTGGACATGCAAAAGCTGGGTGCCGATTTTGGCTATACTTTAGACGGCGGCGAACGTGGCCACTTGGAGGGCGAAAGTTTCTCGGCCGATGCGGCAAGCATTACCTTCAAGGGTATCAGCGCGCATCCGGGCTATGCCAAGGGCAAATTGGTCAATGCCGCCAAAATAGCTGCCACCTTTTTATCGTCCTTGCCGCAAGATGGCTGGAGCCCCGAAACTACCGAAGGTGCCGAGGGCTTTGTGCATCCCGTACACATAGAGGGCGGGGCGGAACAAACCCGTGTGGACTTCATCATACGCAACCACGATACCGCAAAACTGGCGGAATATGAGGCCCGTTTGGAAGCGTTGACAAAAGAGGCCGTGGGCCAATACCCCGGTGCCGCTTACAACTTTGAAGTGCGCGAACAATACCGCAACATGCGCGAGGTACTCGACCAACATCCCGAAGTGATGGCCGTAGCCGAAAAAGCCTACGAACGCAGCGGCTTGGTACCCCAACGCATCAGCATTCGCGGCGGTACGGACGGCTCAAGGCTCTCGTTCATGGGGCTGCCCTGTCCCAATATTTTTACCGGCGAAATGGGCATACATTCCAAACAAGAATACGTAAGCGTGCAGGATATGGAAAAGGCGGTGGAGGTGTGCGTGAACATTGCGCAGATAATCGTAGAATAACATTGTGGTTTCGGGTTGCTTCCCGACCCGCAGCTTTTTTTGTTTGTCAAAATTGGACAATTGTGCCGAGTACGGCAATAATGGTTCTTGTTTTTTCAATGCTTCGCAAAACCCCAAGAACCGTTTTTTTGCCAACGCACCGATGGAAAAAGCTAACTTTGGCTTGTACCTTTTACGGCAACATAAATGACCATAGACCAATACATTGACAGCATCGACAAACGCTATAAAATGGGCAATGCCACCGAACACACGTTTCGTGGAGATTTGGCACTACTTATTGAAACGCTCATACCCGATGTAGTGGCTACCAACGAACCCAAACGGCAAAGCTGCGGAGCACCTGATTATATTTTGACCAGAAAAGACATTCCGGTTGGCTACATCGAAGCGAAAGATATTGGCGACAAAGACCTTGGCGGACAAAAGAAAACAGGTAACAAAGAACAGTTTGACCGCTACAAAGCATCGTTGCAAAACTTAATTTTTACCGACTATTTAGACTTTCATTATTACAAAAATGGCGAGTTTGTTACCAAAATTGCCATTGCCGAAGTTTCGGGCGGACAAATAAAACCGCTTGCCGACAACTTTGCGGCGTTTGGAAACCTGATAAAAGAATTTGCGACGCACGTTGCGCAAACCATAAAAAGTCCGCAAAAACTGTCGGAAATGATGGCGGGCAAAGCCCGACTGCTTTCGGACGTGATTGAAAAAGCATTGACCAGCGATGCCGACAACAACGAAAACTCTACGCTGAACGACCAAATGAAAGCGTTCAGGCAAATCCTCATTCACGATATTACGCCAAAAGGTTTTGCCGATGTTTACGCGCAAACCATTGCTTACGGAATGTTTGCCGCACGGTTGCACGACCCTACTTTGCCCACTTTCAGCCGACAAGAAGCCGCAGAATTGATACCGAAAACAAACCCGTTTTTGCGAAAACTTTTCGGCTACATTGCGGGACCCGACATTGACGACCGCATAAAATGGATAGTGGACGGACTGGTGGATATTTTCCTGCATTGCAACGTAGCAGAAATTTTGAAAAACTACGGCAAGGCAACCAAAATGGAAGACCCGATTATCCATTTTTACGAAACTTTCCTGAGCGAGTACGACCCGAAATTGCGCAAAGCCCGTGGCGTTTGGTACACGCCCGCACCTGTGGTGAATTTTATCGTCCGTGCCGTTGACGACATTCTGAAAACCGAATTTGATTTACCGCAAGGTTTGGCAGACACCAGCAAGACCAAGGTTAAAGTAAAAGAAACACACAAAGCTACTGCCGATAGGCGGTCGGTTGTAAAAGAAAATGTGGTAGAAAAAGAAGTGCACCGTGTGCAAATTCTTGACCCCGCCACAGGCACAGGCACTTTTTTGGCAGAAGTGGTAAAGCACATCCATAAAAAATTTGAGGGACAACAAGGGATATGGAGCAACTATGTGGAACAGCATTTGTTGCCACGCCTGAACGGTTTCGAGTTGCTGATGGCAAGCTACGCAATGGCACATTTGCAGTTGGATTTGTTGTTGAAAGAAACGGGTTTCAAACTCACCACCAACCAACGTTTGCGTGTTTATCTCACAAACAGTTTGGAAGAAAGCCACCCCGACACGGGTAATTTGTTTGCCAATTGGTTGAGCAGCGAAGCGAACGAAGCCAACCGCATAAAACGCGATGCGCCCGTAATGTGCGTTATCGGCAATCCGCCGTATAGCGTAAGCAGCACCAACAAAGGACAATGGATAGAAAAATTAACTGCCGATTACAAAAAAGGATTGAACGAACGGAACATACAGCCGCTTTCGGACGACTACATAAAATTCATTCGCTACGGACAACATTTTGTAGAGAAAAACGGAAGCGGAATATTAGCTTACATTTCCAACAATAGCTTTATTGACGGGCTGATACACCGCAAAATGCGTGAAGAACTGATGGCTACTTTCGATAAAATATACATTCTCGACCTACACGGCAACAGCAAAAAGAAAGAAACCGCACCAGATGGCAGTGCCGACCAAAATGTGTTTGACATCATGCAGGGCGTGAGCATCAATATTTTTGTAAAGAAAGGAAAGTAGCCCTATGAATTACATACTCGAAATAAAAACCATTCTCGCCCAAGCCCGACAAAAAGCCTATTCGGCTATCAATTCGGCCATGGTAGAAGCCTATTGGAACATAGGTAAGCGGATAGTAGAAGAAGAACAGCACGGAGCAGACAGAGCCGAATATGGCAAACAAATTATTCAGACCATTTCCGATGAATTAACAGAGGAATTTGGGAAAGGATTTAGCAAAAGAACAATTTGGGAAATCCGCCAATTTTACACCTGTTTTCCAGAAAACTCAATTGTGCGAACACTGTTCGCACAATTGTCGTGGTCTCATTTTCAGCGAGTTTTAAAAGTTTCAAACGAAAATGCTCGAATGTATTATCTGAAAGAAGCTGCCGAAAACACTTGGTCGGTGCGAACATTGGATAGAAACATTTCTACGCTTTATTACGACCGCCTCATTGCTTCGGCAGACAAAGAAACGGTGAAAAATGAAATGCTTGAAAAAACAAGAAAAATACCGCTAAACCCCAACGATTTTATTAAAAATCCTACCGTTTTAGAATTTCTCAACCTGCCAACCAATGAAGCATACACCGAAGCAGAATTGGAAAAAGCCTTGATTGACAACCTGCAAGCGTTTATTTTGGAATTGGGCAAAGGATTTGCGTTTGTGGCTCGGCAAGAACATATTAGGACCGAAACTTCCGATTTCTATATTGATTTGGTGTTTTACAATTATATCCTTAGATGCTTCGTCATAATAGAGCTAAAAACCAATAAGTTGTCTCATCAAGACATCGGACAGCTCGATATGTATGTGCGCATGTATAACGATTTGAAACGGCAACCCGATGACAATCCGACTATTGGACTATTACTCTGCACGGAGACAGACAGCATTGTGGCAAAATATTCGGTTTTGAACGACAACAAGCAACTTTTTACAAGCAAATACATACAATATTTGCCCACCGAAGAAGAACTCATCAGAGAAATAGAACAGCAAAAACTGTTTTTTGAATTGCAGCAAAAAAATAATAACAATGCCTAAAAAACAAGCACAAATATTCCACTTCGACCTTTATGGCAAGCGAGAAGAAAAATACGATTTCTTGAACGAAAATTCGCTTGCTTCCATCCCTTGGACGGAGCTACGACCCGAAGAACCCAATTTCTTTTTTGTAAATAAAGATTTTGGAGGAAAAGAAGAATATGAGAAAGGGTTCAAGGTTGATGAGTTGTTTCCAATCAACACAAGTGGTATAAAAACTCACGATGATGGTAATTTGGTATCATTCGATGCTTTTTCGGAATGCAACGAAAAATATGATTACCGACCTTTTGATATACGAAACATTTGCTTTGATTTAAAGAAAGTTGTAAGACCGAGGATTTCGGTAATGAAGCATTTTCTTGAGAAAGAAAATTTAGGATTAATTACTTGCAGACAACAAAGTGCTTTCGATTTTCAGCACGTTTTTATTACAAAACATATTTCAGATATGTGTTCTGTTTCATCACAAACAAAAGAAACAGGTTACGCATTCCCCCTTTATCTTTATTCCGAAAATTTCGACACAGAAGAAAGAACGCCTAACCTCAATATGGAGATTGTGGAGCAAATAGCCACTTCGTTACAAGCAAAATTCGTTAGTGATAATGAGGAGTACGAAATGCAAAATGGAATGGTAGCAGAGCCTATGGTTGCTTATGGGTTTCCTAAAACCTTTTCGCCGATAGACATTTTAGATTACATCTATGCGGTGTTACATTCGCCCACTTACCGAGAGCAATACAAAGAATTTCTGAAAATAGATTTTCCGAGAGTTCCGTTTCCGGGCCAAGGGCGGGTAAGGCAAGGGGGCATGCCCCCTTGCCAAGCAAAGTTTTGGGAATTGGTTGCATTGGGCAAACAAATCCGTGAAATCCATTTGTTGGAAAGCCCGACAGTAGAAAAATACATTACGCAATATCCCGAAACCGGCAACAACGTTGTAACAAAACCATTGTACAAAAAGGGAAACGTGTACATCAACGACACGCAATATTTTGCCAACGTTCCGCAAACAGCGTGGGAATTTTACATTGGCGGTTATCAACCCGCCCAAAAATGGCTCAAAGACCGCAAAGGCCGCACCTTGGAATTTGACGACATCTTGCATTATCAGAAAATAATCGTGGCTTTGACGGAAACAGATAGGTTGATGAAAGAGGTTGACAAAATTGGGATAGCGCAAAAAACATGAATGATTAAAAGCATTCGTGCCTTAACTTTGTCAATATCGAACCATGGAAAGAATCAATAGATTAAAACAAGAGATAGCCCCACAGCAACAACAATTGCAACAGCACCCTATTTATGAAACCATAGATAGCCTGGAAACGCTGCACCTCTTTATGCAGCACCATGTGTTTGCCGTGTGGGATTTTATGTCGTTGCTAAAGGCACTTCAAAACAAACTTACTTGCGTGGCAGTGCCTTGGGTGCCGGTGGGCAACGCCAACACCCGGTATTTAATCAACGAAATAGTGACCGGCGAAGAAAGCGACGTGGACGAAGATGGCAACAGGTGCAGTCATTTTGAACTTTACTTGGATGCCATGCGCCAAAGCGGCTGCAATGCCGACCAGATAGAGTTATTGTTGCAGCATTTGGCCGAGGGCAAAAGCGTGGAGCAGGCGTTGGCGGCTTGCGGCGCACCGGCGGCGGTGATAGCCTTCGTGTCCAACACGTTTTCCGCCATCGACGACGGCAAGCCCCACGTTATGGCCGCGGCTTTCACCTTCGGCAGGGAAGATTTGATACCGGGCATGTTCCTGTCGTTTGTAAAAGAGCTGCATATCCAACAGCCAAACCAAATAAACAAGTTCAAATACTATTTGGAGCGGCACATAGAGGTGGACGGCGACCACCATGCGCACCTTGCCTATGAAATGACGGCCACCTTATGCGGCGACAACGAGGAAAAATGGCAGGAAGCCACCCTTGCCGTGCAGGAAGCATTGCGGGCCCGCACGGAACTTTGGGATGCCATATTGGAGTTAATATCAATTTCGGAAAAAACATTTAGCAACATATCATGATGGAACTGCTCCTTGCGGAAATAAACAAACACGTACCGCTAACCAGACAGGAAGAAGAACGCGTCAAGGCGGCTTTCAGCGTTAAGAAATTGCGCAAAAGGCAATTTCTGATGCAAACGGGCGACACTTTCCGCCACCTTTTCTTTGTGGAGAAAGGTTTGTTGCGTGCCAGCTTAAAGGGCGGAAAAGGCGAGGAACACGTGCTGCAATTTGCACCGGAAGGCAGTTGGGTTCCCGATAATTTTAACCAATCGGCAGACAAAGCCGCCCCCTACAACATTGATGCCTTGGAGCAGACCGAGGTATTGATGGCAGACCGCGGGGTATTTCACGCATTGCTGAACCAAATGCCCAAGCTGGAAAAATATTTCAGAATGGTGATGCAGCAAAGGTTGGATGCCTTGCACCTTAGGGTAATAAATTACCTTACGCATTTTGCCGAAGACAAATACAGGATGTTTGTAGATGTATATCCAGATATAGTGCAGCGCGTACCGCAACACATGATAGCCTCTTACTTGGGCATTAAACCGGAAACGCTTAGCCGAAACAGAAAGAAAATGGCCACGAAAAAAACGTGAAGCCTTGATCCCGGTACCAGACACCACCACTTACAAAAAAGGTAGTGTTTGAGGTAAATTGCTCTGCCCCCGTCAGTACTCGCCGCCAACAACCATGACAAATGACCGCACAATCGTTTGATTAATGTCAATTGTGGTAAATTGGTATATTTATGCTAATTTGGTATAACCACTATAAAAGTGACTGCTTACTTTTACAAGATGAAAGAAATATTATGCCCCAAATGCAAGAGCGGCCAGATTACCAAAAGTGGCGTTGTGAAAGGCAAGCAGCGGTATAAATGCCACAGCTGCAACTATCATTTTTCGGTAATGAAAGACGGCAAACGCATTGACCCGTATTACGTCATAAAGGCACTGCAACTGTACATAGAAGGCGTAACTTACCGCGAAATAGAAAGGATACTGGGGGTAAGCCACGTATCCGTCATCAACTGGGTGAAGGAATACAACATCAAAGCACCCGACAACCTGGACTACCACCCCACTTACCAAGTATTGACCCATGCCGAACTGGCCGAATTTTTTGCCAACCGCGAATCGCTGCGCGGCACGGGCAGCATGATAACCGAGCTGGGCGATAAGTTCATGGTTATTAAATGGGAACGATTCAAGCGCAAGTAACCGGATAGCGAAACTATACAATTAGCACCAATATACACCGGTTGCTACTTTAAAAATTTTTCTGTAAATCTTTGGGAAACCAACAAATTATCCACCTCAAAATTTACACACCATGCTTGGTAAACGGCAACCGCCGGCCACAATCGCAAAAGCCCCCAAAGGTATATGGAAGGTAATATTTGCCTCCTCTGCCGGCACGCTTATCGAATGGTACGACTTCTACATCTTCGGCAGCTTGGCCGCGGTAATCGCTACCAAATTTTTCCCGCAAAACAATCCTACCGCCGCCTTCCTGTCCACATTGGCCACCTTTGCCGCAGGCTTCGTGGTCAGGCCATTTGGCGCATTGGTGTTCGGGCGTTTGGGCGATTTGATTGGCCGCAAGTACACCTTCATGCTTACCTTGGTATTGATGGGTGGCGCCACCTTTTTGATAGGCTGCGTACCGGGTTACGAAACCATAGGTTTTGGCGCACCCCTACTGGTGCTGCTGCTCCGGCTGGCCCAGGGTTTGGCCTTGGGGGGCGAGTATGGCGGTGCGGCCACCTACGTAGCCGAACATGCGCCCGACCACCAAAGGGGCTACTGGACTTCGTGGATACAGACAACGGCTACCGTGGGCCTGTTTATTTCCCTGATAGTGATACTCATTACCAAAACCGCCCTCAGCAAAGATGCCTTTGACGAATGGGGTTGGCGCGTGCCCTTCTGGTTGTCCATACTCATGGTATTGGTATCATACCTCATAAGGCGCAACATGCACGAATCGCCCTTGTTTGCAAAGGCCAAGGCCGAAGGCAAAACCAGTGCCAATCCGTTGAAAGAAAGTTTTGGCAACAAGTACAACCTGAAGTTCGTGCTGCTGGCATTGTTTGGTGCGGCCATGGGGCAGGGCGTGGTATGGTACACCGGCCAGTTCTACGCCTTGAGCTTTCTGCAAAAAACCTGCAATATAGAAAGCGCGCAAACAGATTCGCTGATAGCCATAGCCTTGCTGATGGGTACGCCTTTCTTCATAGTATTTGGGTGGTTGAGCGACAAGATAGGGCGCAAGCAAATAATGATGGCAGGTATGTTGGTAGCCATCATAGCCTATAGGCCCATATACAAAGCGATGTACGGCATTTCCGACGTAAAAAGCAAATCGGGCATTGTGCAGGATGTAAAAGACGAAATAAGCACCAAAGTGGCCGACAATGGCGACTCCGTATTTCATTTCAACAAGGTAACTACTTATGCCGACGGCACCACCTACGGCTTGGACAGCAGCGTGGTGGTACACGCCAACGTAGCGGCAGAAAAAACACCGGCCAAAATAGTAAAATCCGTGACCCTCAACCCAAGCGACAAATGGAAAATGGTACTGTTGGTATGGGTACAGGTAATATTCGTAACCATGGTGTACGGCCCGATTGCGGCATTTTTGGTAGAAATGTTTCCCACCAAGATACGCTACACATCCATGTCGTTGCCGTACCATGTGGGCAATGGCATATTCGGCGGCTTGTTGCCCACGGTGGCCGTGTACCTGGCCTCAAAAGCCAAAGACGGCGGCAATCCCGAATGGTACCTGCAAGGCTTGTGGTACCCCATAATAATAGCGGGCGTGAGCTTGGTGATAGGGCTGCTCTACATCAACAGTAAACGCAAAGTGGAATAAACAAAATCGAAACCTCATTTTTTCAACCTTAATACTTAATTAAATTATGTATGCTATAAGAAAAATAATGGGCATTGTATGGATAGCCCTTTCCTTGGCCGCAGCCTATTTCTGCGTAATGGTTATGGGCTTGCCTCGCCTAACCAGCGGCAAGCAGGACGATTTGGTGTTTGCCATCGTCATCTTATTTGTGCTAACGCCAATAATAGTCGGTGGCCTGTTTACCTTTGGCTATTACGCATTACTGGGCGAATACAGCGATGCCAAACAGGAAGAATAGAATTTTTTCGGTACGGAAAAAAAAGAAAGGATGCCTGTAATGGGGCATCCTTTCTTTGTATATGATTCTATTGCGGCCCGGAAAACTGTCCGTTAAACCAGCACGGTATTTTCCCGTACAGACACTAACATGGCCTGTACCGTTTTCACGATGCTTGCCGTGTCGAAGCCGCATTGTTCGTATTGTTCTTCTGGCTTGGCTTGCTCTATTACTTGGTCGGGTATGCCCAGTATTTTTACCTGCGGCTTGTAATTGTGTTCGTTGAAAAACTCCAATACCGCGCTGCCAAAGCCGCCTTGGATGCAGCCGTCTTCCACCGTCACCACCTTGTCGAATTTCTGGCCTATTTCGTGAAGCATTTCTTCATCCAAAGGTTTTACGAAGCGCATATTGTAATGAGCCGCATCTATGCCCAAAACAGCTAATTCCTTGCAGGCTTTCATCACAAAATTGCCCGGGTGGCCAATGCTTAAAATAGCTATATCGATACCAGTCTTTACCTGTTGGCCTTTTCCTATTTCCATTTTTTCAAATGGCGTTTGCCATTCGGGCATCACGCCTTGGCCGCGCGGGTACCTTATTGCAAACGGAGCCTTGGTTTCTTCCAGCTGGGCGGTGTACATGAGGTTACGCAGTTCGCGCTCGTTCATGGGGGCACTTATCACCATGTTGGGTATGCAGCGCATAAAGGCTATATCATAAGCACCTTGGTGCGTGCCGCCGTCTTCGCCTACCAAACCAGCCCTGTCCAAGCAAAAAATTACGGGTAGGTTCTGAATGGCCACATCGTGTATCACCATGTCGTAGGCGCGCTGCATGAAGGAACTGTAAATGTTGCAGTACACGCGCATACCCTGCGTGGCCAAACCGGCACTTACCGTCACGGCATGTTGCTCGGCTATGCCCACGTCCAAAGCCCTGTCGGGCATTTCGGCCATCATGTATTTCAACGAACAGCCGGAAGGCATGGCAGGGGTAATGCCCATTACCTTGGGGTTGGCCTTGGCCAGCTCTATGATTGTTTTGCCAAACACGTCTTGATATTTGGGCGGTTGCGGCGTATCGTAAGCCACTTTGCTTATTTTACCCGTCACTTTATCGAACAAACCGGGCGCGTGCCATAGGGTCTGGTCTTCTTCGGCCATTTTGTATCCCTTGCCTTTTACCGTTTTTATGTGTAAAATCTTGGGGCCTTGAATATGCTGCAAATCGCGCAGGGTATCTACCAACTTGGTGATGTTGTGGCCGTCTATGGGGCCAAAATAACGCAAACCCAATGCCTCGAACAGGTTGCTCGATTGGGTAATGGCCCCTTTTATGCTCTCTTTGAGCTTGGAGGCCATGTTTTGTTGAAACTCCGGATAGGGCAATCTGCCCAGCAACTTCCATACGTCGTCGCGTATCTTGTTGTAGGTATGCGAGGTGGTAATGTCGGTAAGGTATTCCTTGAGCGCACCCACGTTCGGGTCTATGCTCATGTTGTTGTCGTTGAGTAGTATCAGCAAATTGGTATTGCTGACGCCGGCATGGTTCATGGCCTCGAAGGGCAAGCCCGCCGTCATGGCGCCGTCGCCTATTACGGCCACGTGCTGCCTGTCGTGTTCGCCTTTTAGCCGGCTGGCTATGGCCATGCCCAAGGCGGCAGATATGGACGTGCTGGAATGGCCCACGCCAAAAGTATCGTACTCGCTTTCGTCCCGTTTCGGAAACCCGCTGATGCCGTCTTTTCTCCTATTGGTGTCAAAAACCTTGCGGCGGCCGGTAAGTATCTTGTGGCCGTAGGCTTGGTGGCCCACGTCCCATACCAATTGGTCGTAAGGCGTATTCAGCACGTAGTGCAATGCCACGGTAAGCTCTACCACGCCAAGGCTGGCGGCAAAATGGCCGCCATTTACGCTCACGCTATCTATGATAAACTTGCGCAGTTCGTTGCACACCTGTCGCAATTGCAACTTGTCCAACTTGCGCAAATCGGCAGGATATTCTATCTGGCTAAGCAAAGGGCCTGCGCCAATCATGTCTGGTCGCATCTAAAGGTATTTATGCTACAATGGGCAAAAATACACATTATAGGCCATAATAACCGGGTTGTGTCCGGCTGATTGTAAGCAAAACATGGCAAGGCGAACAATTTGGAATTAATCTGTTTACTTTTGCCGCAAATCCATTTTATATGAAACCCGCTACCCGATTGCTTGTCGTGTTGCCTTGGCTGTTGGCCGGTTTGCTTTCTTTCAAGAAGAACAAAGAAACCGGGGTGTGGAAAGAAAAACAACTATACCCGCCCCAAGTATTGGCACAAAGGCTGAACACAAACGATACGGCCAACCTGCTGATACTCAACGCCGGGCCGGTGGACAATGTAAAAGGCGCCCTCACTTTTGGTGCGGTGGAAACGCCAAGAAACCTGGAAAAACTATCGGCTTTTTTGCAAACGGTAAGCCGTGACAAGGAAATAATCATTTACTGCGGCTGTTGCCCATTGTCGGTATGCCCCAACCTACAGCCGGCCTACGACGCGCTGCACCGTATGGGCTTCAAAAATTATAAAATATTGCGCTTGGTGCATGAGCTGCAGGAAGACTGGATAGACAAGGGGTATCCTATGTAAACTTGCCTTTTCTTGCGGCTGTTACTTCGCCACCTCTATTTTTGCCAGCTTGCCTTTTATGCGTTCGTTTTTTACCAGATGCAAGGTGTGGTTTACCTTGGTTTTACGGACGGCCACAAAAGAAAAATAGTCTTTCACTTCTATCAAGCCCACGTCTTCCTTTTTCAATTCGCCTTTTTGGGTAAGGAAGCCCACGATGTCTATTTTGTTGACCTTGTTCTTTTTGCCGTGGGGCAAAAACAAAGTGCTCCACTTGGGCTTTTCGGGCAGTTCAAAAGGCTGGCGCAGCTCCATGTTTACCACCGTTTTCTCATCTATGTATTTGGGCAAATATTCATCCGGCGACAAGAGCAAGATAGCCGTGCCGCTGGCTTCCATGCGGGCGGTACGGCCGTTGCGGTGGGTGTAAACGTCCTCCGTGGCGGGCAGGTGGTAGTGTATGATGTAGCGAATGTTGGGAATATCTAAACCACGCGCGGCAAGGTCGGTGGTTATCAATAGGTTTGCCGTTCCGTTCCTGAATTTGCAGAGTGCCGTGTCGCGGTCGCGCTGCTCCATGGAGCCGTGGTAATATTCGTTCACTATTCCTTGCTGTTTCAGCCATTGGCTTACTTGCTCCACGATTTCCCTTTGGTTGCAAAACACTATGGTGCTCCTATTGCCGAGGTTGCAAATCAGCTCAAAAAGCGTAGGTAATTTATCCCTGTCCGGAGTGGCCAGTTTCCTTACTTCCAGTGCCCTGTCTTCTTCCGGGTTTTCGGGCAGGAAGTTGAGCGTGTGCGGCGCGTAAAGCCCAATAAAATTAGGTATGGCTACCGCCGCCGTAGCCGAAGTGAGTATCCTTTTCCGCAAGGCGGGCAAATAATCGATTATTTCGCCCACTTCGTCGTGAAAGCCCAGTTCCAAAGTCTTGTCGAACTCGTCAAAAACAACAGTGGAAATTTGTTGCGGCTTTATGTTGCCGCGGCGCAAATGGTCGGCCAGGCGACCGGGCGTGCCCACTATTACCATCGGTTGTTCTATCAGGTTATTTTCTTCAATTTCCCTTTTGTGGCCGCCATAGCAGCACGTGATTCTAAATCCCGTACCGGCTTGCTTAAATACTTTCTCTATCTGCATGGCCAATTCGCGCGAGGGGGCTATAATCAAGGCTTGTGCGCATTTTTGGCCGGGCCGCAATGTTTCGAGCAAGGGCAATATAAAGGCCAGGGTCTTGCCGGAACCGGTGGCGGAGAGCAGTATTACATTGTCGGCTTCCTTGTTGGCGGCCACCGAAGCCTCTTGCATGGGGTTGAGGGCTTCTATGTTCAAGTTGGCCAATACCTGAGCCAAATCGTAGTTTAAAGTATCCATTGGGTGCAAAAGTAGTGTAAAAGATTAGCCTTATGCGCCCCTAAGATTTTTCAATGGGTTTCAACGCAGCAACATTTTTTCGGTTTTTGTGTTTCCGTAGTGAAAACAGTTGTGAAACACAATTGAACACAAGGCACGAGTTAATGGTTATTACCGTAGCGGAAAAGGAAGCAAGTATCGGCAAAGCAACAGACAACCATGTTAGCGCACGAAGAAAAATATATACACGACTGGGAAAGCAAAAGGAGCAAGGGCAAATGGACTTACGTATCGCTCACTTCGCTTGTGTGGGGAATCGTTTTGCCCCTGCTCGTCCTGTCGTTTAAGCTGGCCACTGGCGGGCAATTGACCGCAATGGGTGTGTGGAGTCACGTATGTTCCTATCCTTTTTTCCTGCTATGCGTAAAATTTGTTATGGGCGTGTTTTTGTTTGCCCTGTTTATGTGGCACCTGGCCCAAAAAAAATACTCCGACCTCAAAAGAAAGGCCGAGGGCGAGAAGCACCCGCCCACCCATTTGGATTTGGTGCATCAGGCAGACACCAAATGAACGCTGCGGAATGGGGCAATGCACCCAGTTGGCCGGTACGTGCTTATGCAAAAAGAAACTTACCTTTGCGGCGAAAAATTTCTTTCGGCATCAAGTGTCTTTAGTTTGGTAATATGAATTTTCCACTGTTGCAAATACCCGTGCGCACGGAGTCGCCGCGTTCTCACGGCCTGACCATGGTCATGGACAAGGGCCTTGGCCATACCGAGGTGGCTAATTTTTTAGAAATAAGTGCGCCTTACGTAGATGTAGTGAAGCTGGGTTTCGGCACCGCATTCGTGACCAACAAGCTAAAAGAAAAATTGGCCATATACGCGGCCCACAACATCCCTGTTTACTTTGGTGGCACCCTGTTCGAAGCTTTCCTTGTGCGCAATCAGTTCGATGCTTATGTAGATTCGCTGCGGACGTATGGCATCAACATGGTAGAAGTTTCGGACGGCTCCATATCCATATCCCATGCCGAAAAGTGCGGCTACATCAGCAGGCTGGCGGCCGAAGGTTTTACGGTGTTCTCCGAAGTGGGCAGCAAAGACGCATCGCATATAATGCCACCCTATAAATGGATAGAACAAATGGACGCAGAACTTAATGCGGGGTCCAGCTATGTGATAGCCGAAGCCCGTGAGGCTGGCAATATAGGCATATACCGTGGCAGCGGCGAAGTGCGCGAGGGTTTGGTTCAGGAAATATTGACCAAAATACCGGCCGAGAAAATAATATGGGAAGCACCGCAGAAGGCGCAACAACTGTATTTTCTCGAACTATTGGGTTGCAACGTAAATCTTGGCAACATTGCCCCGTACGAAATAATAGCCTTGGAAGCCATGCGCATAGGCTTGCGCGGCGATACCTTTTCGCTTTACCTCGACAAAAAATAAAAAAAATCAATAACCCCAAAAATGCCGCTTTGCCAAAACAGGGCGGCATTTTACTTTTACATCTTTACGGAAATAATTACGAAGAATTTTATGCACCCAAAAGGTATGCAGTGGCAGCAGCTATATACTACGCAACGCAGCGGCAGCAAACACGCCCACCACTCCGATGATGCCGCCTCTGCCCTACGCACCTCGTTCGTGCGCGACTACGACCGCATCGTATTTTCTTCCGCCTTTCGCAGGTTGCAAAACAAAACCCAGGTTTTCCCTTTGCCCGGTGCGGTGTTTGTGCACAACCGTTTGACCCATAGCATGGAAGTGGCTTCGGTAGGCAGGTCGTTGGGTCGCGAGGTTGGCCATTTGATTGCCGAAAAATATGGCAACGAAACAAAAGGCTTCCAAGAATTTTACCAACACGAATTGGGTACCGTAATAGCCGCCGCCTGCCTGGCCCACGATATTGGCAATCCGCCATTCGGCCATTCGGGCGAGGATGCCATACGTGCCTTTTTCAGCAATGAATCGACCGATTTATACGACCGTATGCGGCAGGAACTAAGTGAGGAGCAGCGTCAAGATTTCAGGTTGTTCGAGGGCAACAGCAACGCCTTCAGGGTATTGACCCATGCCTACAACGAGCCTGCCAATACCGGTGGTTATGGGTTAACGCTCACTACCCTTGCGGCCATAGTGAAGTATCCTTGCATAGCCCAAAGCGGCTTTGCTAAAGAGGGGGGGATAGCCCGCAAGAAATCGGGCTTCTTCATGAGCGAACTGCACACTTGGCAGTCCATAGTTCATGCAATGGGCATATTGCCGGTGAACGGCGAAGCCAAGGCGTGGGTTCGTCATCCGTTTGTGTATCTTACCGAAGCCGCCGACGATATTTCTTACCGCATCATAGACCTTGAAGATGCCCACCGTTTGGGCATTACCTCGCTGGAGAAAATAAAGGATTTGTTCTTGCCTTTTTTCAAGGAAGAAAAAGGCTATTACAGCTACGAAAAAGTAGCCACGAGATTGGAAGGCTTGCAAGACGACAACCAGAAAGTACAATACCTGCGCGCCGTGTGGATAGGCTTGATGGTGGATAAAATAACCCAAGTGTTCATGCAACACGAGGCCGACATGCTGGCCGGCACCATGCAACGTTCACTCATGGATTTGTTGCCCCCGCCATTGCAGCAACATATAGAAGCCATTAACCAATATTCGGTAGCGGAGGTATATAACCACAGGCCGGTGGTGGAGGTGGAAATTACCGGCTACCACATCATAGGTGCCCTGCTGGAAGCCTTTACCCAAGCGGTGTTGCACCCCAACCGGAGCAAATCCAAAAAGGTATTGCAACTGATACCCAAGCAATTTAGGGCCGATGAAAAAGATTTGTACCGCCAATTGCTTTCGGTGGTTGATTACATAGCCGGCATGACCGATTTGTATGCCATAGACCTTTACCGTAAGATGACCGGCATCAGCGTAAGGGAGTTGTAAAAGGTATCTCGTTTGGCAACAAAGTTTGGCCGGGTTGTGCTGCCGGTCTTTTTATTGCGGTATTTTCGTCTCGCTTTTTTAAATGGAGGGCGCGACCCATCTCGCCGCCGCCAAATCCAAATGATTGTTTCATGAAAAATATTGAACACATAGGCATAGCCGTCAAAGATTTGGCCGGTGCCGTCCCCTTGTTTGAAACGCTGCTCAATGCACCTTGTTATAAAACCGAAAGCGTGGCCGAGGAAGGCGTGAACACTGCTTTTTTCCAAACAGGCGAAACCAAGATAGAACTGTTGGAAGCCAGCAAGGAGGGCAGCCCCATAGCTAAATTCATAGAGAAAAAGGGGTCGGGCATACATCACATAGCCTTTGAAGTAGCTGACATTCGTGCGGAAATGAAACGGCTGGCGGCAGAAGGCTTCACGCTGCTCGATGCGGAACCCAAACCCGGTGCCGACAACAAACTGGTGGCCTTTCTCCACCCCAAAAGCACCAATGGCGTATTGATAGAAATTTGCCAAGAAAGGGTATAGGACGCACATAGTTTTTTATATCGGCCACTTTGCCGACAAATTGAAAGCATGAAGAAATGAGCCTGTTCCCTTGTCATCTCGTAAAACCATCTTGGGTTTCTGCGTTCAGAATAATAGCCTTCTGACTAACGTTTTTGCTCGTGGTTCATAATGGATTAGTTACCAGTCCCAAATCTTCATTAGTCAGGGCAAATTTATCAATTTGTTTTCGGATTCTTTTCACCAAACCGAGCTTTCTTTTTTC
>JASGFI010000031.1:0-24316 GCA_047605615.1 Edaphocola sp.
TATATCTGATTTGATAAACCTGTAAAAGTTCTACAACTTCTTTTACAACTTTTGCATTTTCTTCAAAAGAAGCATCATCATAAACTTCTTTTATGGCAAATTCATTGTTCTTTTTAAGGCGAATTTCTGTAAGAATTTCCTTGAATTTGTCTTTATATTGGTCTTCAACTTGCTGGAATTGTTTGTCAAATTCTGTATCGCTTACATCCGTTACTTTTTTCTCCAACAATTCCAGCATTCCTCTGTTGTAAAGGTCTGTCAGTCGTTTTTGAAAAGAAATATGGTCGTCTTCGCCTTCCAACCATTGAAAGTGAAGTTGTTCGTCTGGATTTCGGTTTTCATCAACGATTTTACACAAGAAAAGTGTAAATATTTTGTTGAAAGCATTGGGCTTATCAGAAACTACATTGTGTCGCAAAATTTCCAAGAAGCGATTAAAGATAAAGCTACTATCTTCTTGCTTTAAAACTTTTAAATCGTTTCTTGTCAATGCCTTACTTTGAAACTCATAAGGTTCAACCCAATTTTCAAAAATACCGTTAGTTTTAGGCAGTTTATTCCAACGCTCATAAAAATCTTTTACGTTACCAGTTTGGCGATAATCTTCTTCAATTTTTACGATTGTATTTTTGTATTCAATTTTTTTACCCTCTAATTTGGAAGTGTACAACATCAATACTTCCGCATTTTTGTCTTGTTGGAAGTATGTAAAAAGCTGTCCACCGTTCTTTTCTAAATTCTTTAACTCTTTCTCAAACTCTGTTCCCCAAGTTTTACATTCAATCATTAAATAGGCAGAACCATCATCTTTAGAAACTAAAATATCCAATCTTCCACTTGTTCCGTGTCCGGTTTTCCAAGTTTTTTCTAAAGTAATATTTTGTGGCTGATAACTTTTTTCTAAAAGCCTATCAACACATTCTAAAACAACCCAATTTTCAGCCTGTGAAAAGTTTTGAGTTGTTTTGCTTTCTCCTTTTACTTTATTCCCAAAATTGATAATTTCTTTTTCAAAATCAATTTCAATGGCGTAGCCATTGTATTTTTTTTGAAAAACACCCGATGTATTTTCTTTAGGCAAAAATCCTAATGCTTGTATGAAGTTTTTGTTATTCATTAGAACTTTATTTTACCTTGTTTAACATTCTTGTTCCTCAAATATTTGGATTGGCTTTCAGCAACTGTAAAAACAGCGTCTGAACATTTATATTTGTGAGCTTCTTCAACCAGTTTATCGGCAACATATAAGTTTTTTAGTTCTGAATAATCCTTTTCTAAAAATTTAGCAAGAGCTTCAAGGCTTGTAAATGGGAATTTTTTTCTACCGTTTTCTATTTTGGAAATTTCAGTCATTATGATTCCGAAAGGTTGTCCAAATTCACTTTGGTTCAAACCTTTCTTTTTCCTTTCGGTTCTTAAAAACTCTCCAAATGTTGCCATATTCAATACTTGCTAATTTTACACTTGCCAATATTTGGCAAATATAATCAAGTTTTTGAAAGTAGCAAACGATTCCGTCTTTTTTGTGCAGTTGGAGGAAATGGCTCTTTTGGTTTTTTGAGCGTTGGTTTGTGTGTCTGCAAAAACCAAATGTGCCATTTGTTGTTCTGCTAAATTTTTGTTCTTCGCTTGTCTTTAGGATTTCATACAACTCGCCGATAAGTGAATGCCGATGCCCATTTTGTCAATCATTTTCTATTTATTTGCCGAATGAAGATACGCATGGTGGTAGCCGCCGCCGAAAACAACGTGATAGGCATAGGCGACGATTTGCCTTGGCATTTGCCCGACGACCTGAAATTTTTCAAGCAAAAAACCACGGGCTTGCCCGTGGTAATGGGCAAAAATACATGGCGGGCTTTGGGTTGCAAGCCCCTGCCCAACAGGTTGAATGTAGTGGCCTCCGGTAGTGTGACCCAAATGCCCGAAGGCGTGGTGCTAAAGAAAGATTTGGATGAAGCGTTGGCTTATTTAAAGGCTGAGGGCAAAAGTGAAATAGCCGTCATAGGCGGAGGGCAAATATACCATGCGGCCTTGCCCCTGGCCGATACCGTGTACCTGACCCGCGTGCATGCAATCGTACCCAAGGGTACCGCATTTTTCCCCGTATTGCCGGCCGACGAATGGCAATTGATTTGGCAAGAACCACACATAGCCGACGACCGCCACCAATATGCCTTCACCTTTCAAGAATGGGTACGCAGGAAATGAGCGGCTTCCATTACAGGCTTAGGAAAATACTGCACCGGCTAAAGGCAAAAGGAAGGCACGGTACCCATTCGCCGTTTGTATATCAATTTGTGGAGCGGGTTTTGCAAGCAAAGGGCCGGCAAAATGGTACCGTATCATTGGACAATTCTTTACCCAAAAACTTCGGTCATCTGTTGCCCGGCATCGTATCGTTTTTAGCGGTAGAAAAAGTGTTGGGCTGCGACCATGGTGGAAAAGCCATAGCACGCCAATTGGTGGCCAAAATGCCTCAAGGGCAGCACAATGGTTCCATGTACCTTATCTCGGCCTTACCTTCTTCTTTGACATTGGCCGACGTACCTTTCCGCAAATTATCGGAAAACGATTGTGTGCTTGTATTGAAGCCGTACCGTACCAAAGCTGCCTCCCTGACGTGGGCCGGGCTGGTATCATGCAGCAATGCCAACATGGTATTGGATACGTTCGATTTGGGTTTACTGCTTTACCGAAAGGATTTCAAAACGAAACAGTATTTCAGGTTACGCAGTTGGGGTTGAGCCACCTTGTCGGTTTTGCTCGTTCACCTTGTGGTTGACCACTACCAACAGCGATAGGCCGATAAAGAACAAAGCACCAATCTTATGGGTTTCGAGCAATTCGGAGAAGAAGTTGTTTACGAATCCTGCCGCCAACATCATGATGATACCCATGGTTACTTTTTTGTAAAATGGGTCTTTGGCCTTGTGGTAGATGCGTTGCGCACTAGCAAACATGACCATGAGCAGCAAGCCGTACAGCAACATGGCCGGCCAGCCTTGCTCCACCAGCATCAGCAGGAAATAGTCGTGCGTGGTGGACTTTTCGGAGTTGCGCCATACCCAAGTCTTGAACATGGGCACGGTGTAGGCCTTGTAATTGTCGTAAAAATTGTTGGGTCCCACGCCTACCATCGGGTGTTCGGTACTCATTTTCAAGGAGGCAATCCAGCGGTAAAACCTTTCCATGGACGACATGTCCCTACCGGCAAACATGGCCGTAATGAGGTCCGAAAAATTATGTTGCGTAGCCGTGTAGCGCATTTCCGGCCTGTATTTAACAAAGTGTGCATCGTGGCTGAGGAAGAACACCACCGCAATCAGGAAAGCGTAAAACGCAGGCATCAAAACGTTCACTATCTTTTTGCGTATGGCAAAAGCTACCACCGCGCAAAAAATGACGGCCAGCATGGCGGCCCTTGCCCCCGCCACGGCTATGCCGGCCAGCAAAAATATATTGGCCGCCATGGTAAGCCTGCGCAAATTTTTATTGCCCTTGCACAATTGCCAGGCCACAGCCATTGGCGGCAACATCATGGACAGCACCGTGGAATGGTCCACGTGGTTGAAGTAAAAGGGCCGTACCACTATGTTGGAATAATAGAGGTTGAATTTTTTATAGGCATGTAGGCAAAAAGCCGCCACCGCGTGGAGCATCATGGGTATGGCAAACGCCCTGAACGCAATGACAAAATCTTTTTTCTGCGTAAAAACCAATGGGGGCAGTATTACGTAACCCACCATGAACCATATTTTGGCCGCTAAAAATTTTGAAGACAGCAGTAGGTTTTGCGAATAAATAACGGCAACGATGGTCCAGCAAAACTGGAGAAACAATACAAAAGTGATGGGGTGCCTGAAATACCATTGCGGGAAGCGGCGGTAATTGTAAAAAGCCAGTAAAGTAACCATGGGTACAAACATCCACATGAATTGTTCGTCGGGCACAGTGGTGGATAGGCTGCCGCCGAGGTGTATCTCGCAAGACAGGGCAATGGAAAATATGAAAAACCAATAAAAAGTTTTCCAGTTCAAGACAAACCAAGCCAATATGGCCAGCGCAAAAGGAAGGCCCAGCAGCAACAAATTGCCGCTGTACGCAGCCAAGGCTACGCACACCAACAGCAGGGCAGCACCGCCAGCCAATATTAGTCGTTCGGCATTGAATTTAGCTAACATGCGCTTTGTGGGTTTTATGGACGTATTGTTTGTCGGTAAAATGCCCGGAACAATACCAGGATAGCGGCAAAGAACAAGCCGGCCAGAAAGCCGCCAACCACTATCAGCAAGGTTTTGGGCTGCGAAGTTTCCGAGGGCAAATAGGCTTGTTGCACTATGTAGAAAATCTTTATCTTGCCCGCCACCATTACTTCGTATTCGTTGATGAGCGATTTGTAGTCGGCCACATCCTTGCTCAATCGGTCTTTTAGGGTAGTGATTTCCGCCAACTTTTCCGCCGCTGCCGCGCTTGTCGGGTTTGTGCCGCCACCGGCAGCACCAATGGTATTGCCCCTTGTTGGCGTTAGGGTATTGTACAAACCATTGTTTTGCCTAATGGCTACGATGGTGCTGTCTAACCGATTGATTGTATCGGTTATGGCGGCGGCCCTTACGGTAAGGGCCTGGCGCAGGTCGCTGTTGGTGGCGCGGAAATATTCCAGGAATTTGTCTTCCAAGTAATCGCGTGCCGCATTGGCTATGGCTTGCGCGCGCGCAGGGTCGGGGTCGGTGTAGGAAAGGTCTATGTTTTTGCTATCTTCCATTACCGCCTTGAAATTGCCTTTGACCGTCTTTACCAATTTGTCGCCCTCTTGGCCATAGGCTTTTTCCAGTTTGAATTTTTCTATCAGGAACCAAGCCACGGCATCGCTTTTGGCTATGGTCTTGATGTGGTCCACGTCGTCGGGCACGGCAAAAAACTCCTTGTTTTCGTAGGCCGTGTTGCGGAATACGAAGTTTCGGTCTATGAGCAAGGGGTTTTTCACTATGAAAGTGGTTTGCGTGGTATATTCCTTTTGCGAAACGAGGCAAAACACCAAGGCCACCAATGCCGCGGCCAACGCGAGGCCGGTTACAAAAACTTTCTTCTTGAAAATTTCCCTGAAAATGCCAATCAGGTCAAAACTTGTGTCGTTCATTTATCTGTTTTAAAGTGCTTCTTTGCGGTCTTTGCCGATTAACGGAATAACCGTTATATATAATGATAGGCAAGTCGAAAAACAAGGGCAAAAAGTACAAATAGTCGTATGGAATTTGCACAAAGGCGTAAAAAAAGGCCAAATATACTTTAAGCGAGCCTAAAAGGAATATTCCGGTATCGAGTTTGTTCTTATTTTTCCAATAATAAATTGTGGAAAAAAGTGTTGTGGCCAGGCACGAAATTACTTGGAAGTTTTTCAACAAGCCAATGCTGCGGCCTTTGTCGGCTTCGTTACGGTAAAACCAAGATGCCAATCCGTTGCCTTGTTTCAGCCAAAAGGGCAATTTGTCTTCCGCAGGTTGCCAACCGGACATTGTCCATTCCCCCAAGGTAGCCTGTGTGTAATATTGGTAGGCGTTTATGTAGATTTTGGGGTTTTTCAACAAAAATGGCCCATAGGCCAATGCGAACAATACGGCCACGCCCAAAACTAACAGTACCGCATTTTTAATGCCTTTCGATTGCCAAAAAACGAAGAACGCCACCGGAAGCCACAACGCCAGCGAATATCGGCTCAGCATACAAGCCGCCAGGAAAATTGTCGTCCATAAGGTGTTTCTGTTCAGCAATGCGTACCCCAAAAAAATGTAATAGCTGGTGGCCAGGGCTTCAAACGTATTGGCAAATTCCTTTTTCCTGATTAAAAAATACGACAGGAACAAAAGCATGGACAAAGCCCAAGCCAGCCATTTCGACGATACTTGCGCCGGGCTTTTTTCTATTTTGCGCAAGTGGTATAGGAAAGCAACGCAAAAAGCGCAATAGGGCACCCACCTAAGCTCCATGCGCAGCAGCCGTGCCGGCACGAAGGGCAACCATTGCAGGGGCATATAGGTGGGTTGCAACGTATAGCCCCATTTCGGGCCGCTTATGGGTTGGTAAGGGTAACTGCCGGCTATGAAACGGTCGCAAAAGAACATGATTTGCGGCATTACGTCAGAGCCTGTTTTCATGGGGTCGTCTTGGTAAATAGGGTGGTTGCCGAAAATATTTCCCAACAACATACCTATGGCCGCGATGGCTATCAGGGCAATGCCTATCCTCCAAACAGTGCCGCTTTTTTTCGCCCCTGCGTAACGATGGTTTACCGTTTCGAGCCTCGCCCGGGAGGAAAACGAAACAGCAAAAATACCCACCGCCAAGCTGGAGCCAAACAACAGAACGGGTCTTATATAAGGATTGTCCGGCCATCGCACCACGGTGTACAGCAATGCTTCCAACAAAATAAAGCCGCTTATGGCGAGTGTTCGTTTATTAGATGCCGTATTTATGGGGTTCTTCATAAAGACACAACGTGCAATTTAGCATTTGGCCGGGAACTTGATGCTTGGGCTTCTTAAACGGTAAATTTACAAAAATATAGTTTGCCCGTTTCCGTTTTTAGTTCATTAAAGTTGTCAAGGAAATTATCAATACTGCGGCGAAAGCAATGATGTAAACTCCCGCCATTTCTTTGGATTTCATAAAAATTGTCAAAAGTATTGGCCCGAGTAGCCAATATGGAAATGCGGTGTATAAGCCCGGAAAATACTGCTTAAAATATATGCTCCACCAAGTATGTGCAATGGCATTTCCCATTGCTCCGTAAACGATAAAAAACAAAACGGGAACTAACAGAAATTTCAAACCTTTGAAATAAACCAAAACAGGCGAAACGATGAAAACGAAATAGGAAAACATATTGAACGCTACAAACCTATTGTTGGAATATGGTTGTCCACCGTAAGCTGTCGGAAAAATTTCTTTGAAGTTGGTCATAAATTCTTCGGTGAAATGAATGAATTGCCAACCTAATGTCAAAAAGTATAAAGGTAAAAATACGTTGTAGTCCGGAAGTTCAATTTGTTTGAAATAGAGGATTGCAAACAAAGCCCATGCGAAAATAATTCCGGGAACAAATGTGGCAATCAAACTCATTCCCGAACTTCCATAAGTCCAAACGGACAATAGCACAAGCGAAATAAAACTTCCGATAACGAAGTCTTTTTTTGTCAGCCGTTTGCTGCTGTTTTTTTCTATGTTGAAAATTTTTGTCACCTCTCTAAACAATGGCCTTACACGCTTTCGCCCGCTTTCATTTTTTCGGAATTTTCGGCAAACTGCAAGGCTTCCACCATATCGTTGATGTCGCCATTCATAAATTCGTCCAGCGAATATATGGTCATATTAATTCTATGGTCGGTAATTCTTCCCTGCGGGTAGTTATAGGTGCGAATTTTTGCCGAGCGGTCGCCGGTACTTACCAGGCTTTTGCGGCGGGCAGCTATGGCTTCCTCGTGTTTGCGCACCTCCTCTTCGTATAGTTTGGTACGCAACATCTGCATGGCCTTTTCGCGGTTGCCCAACTGGGTGCGTTCCGTTTGGCATATCACCACCGTTCCCGTGGGTATGTGGGTCAGTTGCACCTTGGTTTCCACCTTGTTTACGTTCTGGCCACCTGCGCCGCCGCTTCGCGATGTTTCCATTTTCACGTCGCTTTCTTTCAGTTCAAAATCCACCTCTTCGGCTTCGGGCATCACGGCCACGGTGGCCGCCGATGTGTGCACGCGGCCACTGGCCTCCGTAGCGGGCACGCGCTGCACGCGGTGCACGCCACTTTCAAACTTCAGGGTGCCGTACACATCGTCGCCGGTTATTTCCAACTGTATGTCCTTGTAGCCGCCCACCGTGCCTTCCGCTTCGGATAGCACGGCCATTTTCCAACCTTTTTTTTCGCAGAAGCGCATATACATGCGCAGCAGGTCGCCCGCAAAAATGCTGGCTTCGTCGCCACCCGTACCGGCGCGTATTTCCATAATGGCATTTTTCTCGTCCTGCGGGTCTTTGGGTATCAGCAATTGGTGTATCGACTCTTCCAATTTTTCCTTTTCCCGTTCCTGTATTTCCAGGTCTTCCTTGGCCATTTGGCGCAGTTCCTCGTCGCTTTCCGTTTCCAATACCTCTTTGCCAAAGGCTATGGCGTCGAGGCAGTTGCGGTACTTGTCGTATTCGTCCACTATGGGTTCCAGCTTGCGGTATTCTTTCGACAACTGGCTGAATCGCTTATTGTCGCTCACTATTTCGGGGTTGGTGAGTGCCACGCCCAAATCGGTAAACCTTGCCTTTAATGCTTCTAATTTTTCTATCATAAAAATAAAGTGCGCGAATTTACGCAAATAATGGCAGCTGCGCCCACTCATTGCCAAAACAAGGGGGCGGGTGGGGGGCGCATGGCCGGTAGCCTTTCCGGCTTGGTACAATTAAACTTTGCCATGCCGGCATTTTCCGGTAAACTTGCATTTTACTTTTTTGGCGTTTTCGTTGCTTCATGAATATTATACTGTGGCTGCTCTGTTTATTGATTGGGCTGGTACCCGCTTGGTTGGTCTGGCGTAAGGACAGGTTGAAACAAGCCCCTTTGAAATGGTTGCCTGCCGTACTGCGGTTCTTTACTTTTTTCGTTACCGCATTGTTGTTGTTGGCCCCGGCTTGGCCCACTACCCATACGGAAGAAGAAAAACCCTTGTTGATTTTTTTACAAGACAATTCCTCCTCCGTAAAAAATGCTTTGGGGCAAAACCTGCGTGCGTACCAAGAAGCCGTTGACCGCCAAAAAAACAAATGGCAGCAACAATTCGACGTGCTTAGTTTTAAATTCGGGAACCAAGTAACGGCAGATTCTACGTTTGACTACAACGATAAAAGTACCGATATGGCCGCGGCCCTGCACACGGTGGCGGAGCTGTACCGGGACAGGAACATCGGTGCCGTGATATTGGCCAGCGACGGCGTGTACAACATGGGCCAAAACCCCTTATACAGTTTTTCGGAATTGAACGTACCCATATACACCTTGGCACTGGGCGACAGTACCAAGCCCATAGACATGGGCATTACGAAGGTGTACGTCAACAAAACCGTTCCCCTGAACAATGAGTTTGAAATAACGGCAGAGGTAAAAGCCACCAGGTTAAAAGGTGTCAAGACTGCCGTGCAATTATTCCACAACGGCGCGCAAGAAGGCTCTGTGGCCATTTCCATGCCGCAAGACGATTTTGCCGCCACCGCTTCTTTCAAAGCTAAGGCCAACCAAAAAGGCTTTCAAAAATATAGCCTCAAAGTACCCGCCTTGCCCGGCGAAAAAAACACCGCCAACAACCAATTGGACTTTTACGTAGAAGTAATAGACGAGGCCATAAACGTACTGATAGTAGCCGCCGGCCCACATCCCGACATTGCCGCCATAAAAGAATCGTTGGAGGCGGTACCCTTGTACAAGGTAACTGTGGCAAGCGGTTCGCAGGCCGTTCCCGACCTTGGTAAGTTCCATTTGGCCATAGCGTACCAAATACCTTCCGTAGCGGGACAAAACCCGCAATTTGGCCGTTTGCCCGTATGGTATATATTAGGCGCACAATCGAATATGCAAGAATTGGCCACCCGGCAAAATTTAGTTACGGTGGCCGCCTCCGGCACGGCCAACAACGTGCTGCCCCAACTCAACGGCAACTTTGTCTTTTTTACCTTGCCGGCCAATATCAGGGAAATACTCAACAACTTGCCGCCGCTCCAGGTACCCAATGGAAGTTACAAACCCTTGCCGGGCACGGAGGTGTTGTTCAGCCAAAAAATAGGTGCCGTACAAACCGAATACCCGCTATGGATGTTCAAAAACGGCGAACAGCCCGCGGCTTTGCTCGCCGGGGAAGGGTTGTGGCGTTGGCGCATGTACGAATACAAAAATTTCAAAAAGCACGAAACGGTCGATGAACTAATAAGGCAAACCGTTAGCTTCCTAAGCGTGCAACGCGATACCAGGCCCTTCAAAACCTATATGGACAAGTATATTTGGAGCGACAACGAACCGGTACAGCTGTTGGCGGAATTGAAAAATGTGAATGGCGAATTGGTGAACACGCCCGATGTGCGCCTGCAATTGGGCGACAGCAGCCAAAAGAACCAATCTTATACCATGGAGCGGGATGGGCGCAGTTACCGTTTAAATTTCGGCCTCTTGGCACCCGGCAATTACACCTACCGGGCCAGCACCGCCTACAATGGGAAAAATTATACGGCCACGGGCAGCTTTAGCGTGGCAGCCGTGCCGTTGGAACAGTTGCGCAGCTACAGCGACTACGATTTAATGGCCAAGATAGCCGGCCAATCGGGCGGTGCTTTTTTTACCCAAAATACTTTGGCCGGTTTGATGGACAGCCTAAGGAAAAACGACACCATCAAACCGGTAATACACAGCAACGACACTTACGAAGATTGGATAGACAAACGTTGGCTGTTTTTCCTGATATTTATGCTGGCTGCCTGCGAATGGCTGTTGCGGAAATACTGGAATATTTAAAAAGGTTGTAGGCAATGCCCCGTAGCGAAAATATGTTTTGCTACAACAAGTTGGGCAAGCTACTTTCGTACCCGAAATCAGAAATGCGATTATGAAAGAAACGTTGATGCGCGCCATTATGGAAGCCGGTGAATTGGTGGGCAAAAGTTTTAACGGGCCATTTGCCGTAACCAACAAAGAGGGCAAAAACAACCTCGTGACGGAAATAGACCAAGCATCCGAACGGCTGATAAACAGCATAGTGAAAGAAGCCTACCCCCACCATGGTTTCGTGGGCGAAGAATATGGCAGCCACGATGGCGAAGCATACTACAAATGGATAGTGGACCCGATAGACGGTACGGTCAATTTTGCGCATGGGGTGCCGTTGTGCTGCATCAGCATAGGATTGATGGGGGGCGACAGCTTGCTGATGGGTGCGGTGTATAACCCCATGCTGAACGAATTGTTTTTTGCCGAACGAGGCAAGGGTGCCACGCTCAATGGCCAACCCATTCACGTATCGCAAAAAACGGACGTGGGTGCCGCCTACGTAGTTACCGGTTTTCCCTACAACTTTGAAGAAACGTTCAACCCCATCACTATACTGGAAAGGGTAGTGCGCAGGGGTATTCCCGTAAGGAGGTTAGGCTCTGCCGCATTGGACTTATGCTGGGTGGCTTGTGGCCGTTTCGACGCATTTTGGGAATATAACCTGAACGCCTGGGACGTAGCCGCCGGTTACTTAATCGTGTCGGAAGCGGGCGGCAAGGTTACGGATTTCAACAACGCACCATACTCTGTCTGGAACAAGCAAACCTTGGCCACCAACGGCCTGATTCACGATGATTTGAGGAAGATAATAGTGGGTGAATAGACAAAAAAATCGTTTAAAAAATATCCTTTTAGAAATGACCAAAGTAAACATCATCAACCAATCGAAACATCCATTGCCCCGCTACCAAACCGAAGGTTCGGCAGGCATGGATTTATGTGCCAACATAGATGCTGCCATCTCCTTGCAGCCATTGGAACGCACCTTGGTACCCACAGGTTTGTACATGGAATTGCCCTTGGGTTTGGAGGCGCAGGTGAGGCCCCGTAGCGGCATGGCGGTAAAAAAAGGCATTACCGTCATCAATTCGCCGGGTACCATAGACAGCGATTACCGTGGCGAAATAAAAGTAGCCATAGTGAACCTCAGCGGCGAAACGCAAACCATAGAAGACGGCGAGCGGGTAGCCCAAATGGTGATAGCCCGCCACGAAACCATTGACTGGAACCAAGTAGCTGCACTGAACGAAACGGTGCGGGGCGCGGGCGGCTTTGGGCATACGGGTAGCAAATGAGTTAAAGCCTGTTTAAAATTTCCAACATCAAATTTTTAATGAAAAAATTACTATTGACTTTCGCCGCCTTCGTGCCTTCGTTCCTATGGGCGCAAAACGTAATGACACCCGAAACGCTTTGGACTTTGGGCAGGGTGGCCGCCCTGGGCCTAAGCCCGGACAATGGCCAACTGCTGTACAAAGTGGCCAAAACGGATTTGGCTACCGAAAAGAGCAATACCGAATATTTTTTGCTGAACCTCAATACAAAGGCCCAGGCCAAAACCGAAATGCTGAAAGGCAAATCCTTTGTGCAATGGGACGGCAACGGCCTGTTCGCAGCTGCCGATGGCAAGCTGTACAAAAGCACCGATGCCGGTAACAGCTGGACCATGGTCTTCGATAAATTGGACGATGCCGACAATATGCGCATATCGCCCGATGGGCAATGGCTGGCTTTTTCAAAGCCGGTATTGGTAGAAAAAATATTGGCCACCGATAAATACGATGACGTGAAAAACAGCACCGCTTATGTTTTCACCGATTTGAACGACCGCCATTGGGATACTTGGAACAACGGCAAGGCCAACCACGTATTTGTGGCCAATATCGGCGCCAACCCGCGCACGCCCGTGCGGGACATTTTGCAAAATGAACCTTACGATTGCCCGCAAAAACCCTTTGGCGGCAGCGAAGATTTTATATTTAGTCCTGATAGCAAAAACATCATTTACGTTTGCAAAAAGAAAGTGGGCAAAGAATATGCCCAAAGCACCAACACCGACATTTATGCTTATGATATTGGCGATGCAAAAACGGTCAATCTTACCGAAGGAATGATGGGCTACGATGTAGCACCGCAGTTCGGCCACGATGGAAAAAAAATGGCTTGGCTCAGTATGAAAACGGATGGTTATGAAGCCGATAAAAATGACATTGTAGTGATGGAATGGGCTACAAAACAAAAACTCAACCTTACGGAAAATTGGGACGAAACGGTTGATGGCGGCTTTGCATGGGCCAACGACGGCAAGAAAATATATTTCAACGCATCGGTAAAAGGTACGGAGCAGTTGTTTGAAGTATCGGTACCCGGAAATGTAATGGTGCGCATGAAGCCCGTGGTGACGAAGATTACCGAAGGCAAATGGAACGTGGCCGGCATAGTGGGCCAATATGCCAAGGGGCTTGTAATATCGCGTACCGATATGAACCATGCCGCCGAATTGTTTTCGGTAGATGCCAAAGACGGCAGCATGGCCGCATTGACCCATGCCAACGATGCAACCTATAGTAACTTAGGTATGAGCGAAACAAGATTGCGCATGGTGAAGACTACGGACGGCAAGGAGATGGGCGTATGGGTGATATATCCGCCAAACTTTGACCCAAACAAAAAATACCCCACCTTATTGTATTGCCAAGGCGGCCCGCAATCCGCTTTGTCGCAGTTTTACAGCGTGCGTTGGAATTTTCAGTTGATGGCCGCCAATGGTTATATAGTGGTGGCACCCAACCGCCGGGGCATGCCGGGGTGGGGCGTGGCTTGGAACGAAGCCATCAGCAAAGATTGGGGCGGGCAGCCCATGCAAGACTATCTGGCCGCCATAGACGACGTGGCCAAAGAAAGCTACGTGGACAAAAATCGCTTGGGCTGCGTGGGTGCCAGTTACGGCGGCTACAGCGTGTTTATGTTGGCCGGTTTGCACAACAATCGTTTCAAGACATTCATAGCACACGATGGTTTGTTCGACATGAAAAGTTGGTACGGCACTACCGAAGAACTTTGGTTCGCCAATTGGGACCTTGGGGGCAATTATTGGCAAAAGCCGCAACCCCGGGGCTACGAAAAGTTTAACCCCTCCAATTATATCGAAAAATGGAACACGCCTATTTTCATCATCCAAGGCGACATAGATTTCAGGGTGCCCATAGAGCAAGGCCACGAAGCCTTTCAGGCCGCCCAATTAAGGGGCTTGAAAAGCAAGTTGCTTTATTTGCCCAACGAAAACCACTGGGTGCTTCATGCGCACAACGGCCTTGTGTGGCAAAGGGAATTTTTTAGTTGGTTGAAGGAAACGTTGTAGCGTTTTCGATGTTTGCTTGATAGGGATGGGCTGCCCCGAAGGGGCAGCCCATCTGATACTGTTTTCAAAAAATCAATGGTCCAATTTTTTAGCCCCATCCCGTCATCCTCCCCACTGGGCCGGGCCGATGCTTATTCTTCTATGGCCTTGATTACCGCCGCGCTCAAAGGTTTGGTTTTGGGCGGAAAATAGGTGACTAGTTTCCCGCGTTCGTCTATCAGGTATTTTTGGAAATTCCACGAAACGGACGAACTTTCCACCTCGTTGTAGTCCTTGTTGGTCAACCATTGATAAATGGGCGCCATGTCCTTGCCCTTCACCGAAATTTTGGCCGCCATGGGAAACGTGACACCATAGTTTTTTTGACAAAATTCCGCTATCTCGCTATTGCCTTTTGGCTCTTGGAACAGGAAATTGTTGGCCGGGAACCCCACTATTACCAATTTGCCTTGGTATTTTTTTGAAAGCTCCTCCAGTTCGGCGTATTGCGGCGTGAAGCCACATTTTGAGGCCGTGTTCACAATCAGGATTTTCTTTCCCCTGAACGTAGAAAAGTCTATTTGCCCCCCGGTCAGGCTTTCTACTTTGAAATCGTAAATGGACTTTGGGATGTCTTGGCTATTGCCTTTCCGGGCACCGAAAAATAAAAATGACATAAACAGGATGGTGTATTTCATTGAAGATTAAATTTGTTGCAAGGTAGTGACCAAATGGAGAACTCGTTGTTATGCTGCATGTAAAATATTCGTGCCGTGACCGTGGGGGCGGCTCCGTTCTGTCATTGGGCAAATTTTTTTCTGATAACCGATATTAAATTTACGTTTTACTTTAATGAAAATTGTCTTTTTCTCGCTGGCCATGTCGGCCGCTTGCTGTTCCGTGGCGCAAAACCAATCGAGGCTTTACGAAGTTTATTTTTCAAAACCCGACCGCATGAAACCCGACGAGGAGCATGGAGGTTACAGCTTCGACGTGGGCGATAGCCTGAAAGTATATATGAGCGACGACGGCTACTATAAATTGATGTTGAAAAACGGTACCGTCGTAGAAGAAGGCGATACCGACGAGGGCGACAACAGCTTTGCCCGGCATGGCAATTGGAGCAGTTATTACCGCAACGGAAAGCTGAAAGAGAATGGCAATTACTATCTGGACAAACCTTATGGCCATTGGTCGTTTTACGACGAAAGCGGGCAACCGGCATCGGAAATGGAGATAGTGCCCATTGTAGCCGAAGACGGAAACACGGCGTATTGCAAAGCGGGCAGGGAGGTGCTGTATTTCCCGAATGGCAAGATTAAGGAAGAACGATATCATAAGGCCGAACCCTATGATGCGCAGGAAAGGGTGAAGGTAGAAGACCCCGAAACGGGCAAAGAGGTATGGAAAACAGTAAAGGTAAAGGCGTACAAACCCAAGCCGTTTGGCACATGGGTAGTTTATGCGGCAGACGGCACCGTGGAAAAAAGGGAGGACAAGAAATAGTAGTATAGGGGCTGCCGCCCCAAAAGGAATCGCTGCGGCCAAAGGCCGCAGCGATTCCTTGCATTAAAAGGCAGACTGTTTATTCTACGGGTTCGCCTACTATCAGTTTCTTCACATATTCGGTAGTTACGGACTTGGGTCGTTCCAGCGGGAAGCCCAAGGCACGGTCCCAGCAAAGGCCGGCCAACACGCCCAAGGCCCTGCTCACGCCAAACAACACCGTATAAAATTCTTCTTCCACCAAGCCATAATGTTTCAGCAATGCGCCGCTGTGGGCATCCACGTTCGGCCAGGGGTTTTTTATTTTACCGGTAGCGGCCAGTATGTCGGGGGCTACTTCGTAAATATTCCACACGGTTTGTACCAGCGCATCGTCCGGGCAATGCTTCTTGCCAAAATCTTGTTGGGCGGTGAAACGGGGGTCGGTTTTGCGCAATACGGCATGTCCGTAGCCGGGTACTACTTTGCCTTCGCCCAGGGTTTCTTTGATATAGGTGGCTATCTGCTCTTTGCCGGGCGATTCGGTTTGTAGTTCGGTACGCATTTCTTCAATCCAGCGTATCACTTCCTGATTGGCCAAGCCGTGCAAGGGGCCTGCCAAGCCGTTCAACCCGGCCGCAAACGACAGGTATGGGTCGCTCAGGGCACTGCCCACCAAGTGGGTGGTATGTGCCGATACGTTGCCGCCTTCGTGGTCGGCATGTATGGTTAGGTATAGGCGCATAAGGGCGTAAAAGCCTTTGCTTTCGTAACCGAGCATGTGCGCAAAATTGGCAGCCCAGTCCAACATGCCGTTTGGCTGTATGTGGTCGCCGCCTTTGTATTTACGGCGATATATGTAAGCCGCAACGCGTGGCAGGCGGGCTATCAGGTTCATCGTATCTTCAAATACGAAACCCCAATAGTCTTTTTTGTTGATGCCCTTGGCATATTCCTGGGCAAAGATAGACTCGCGCTGCATGGCCATAACGCCTATGCTGAACTGGGTCATGGGGTGGGTAGCCACGGGCAGGGCTTCTATTACGTCAAACACATAGTTGGGCACATGCGAACGGCGGGCCCATACTTCCGATATATGGTCCACGTCTGCCTGCGAAGGCAATTCGCCTATCAACATCAGGTAGAAAAGCCCTTCGGGAAGCGGTTCGGTGCCACCGGGCGCTTTGGGCAGTTTTTCGCGCAACTCGGGTATGGAATAACCTCGGAAACGGATACCTTCGTTGGCATCCAGTAGCGAGGTTTCGGTAATAAGCCCAGTCATGCCGCGCATACCCTGATAGACTTGGGCAATGGTGACATCGCCTATTTTTTTGTCACCATGTTCCGCTACCAATTTTTTGATGTCGGCATTCAAGGCTCCGGCCTTTTCCTTAAACAGGTCTTTTAAATAACCCATGATGTTATAACAGAAGTTTTCGTGAGATAAAACAATGAACGAACACAAAGATAATGATTAGTGGTTAAGGTAACTAAACTGTTTTTGCTAATTTTCGTGGCCTCCGTGTGCCCTATGTTGCCCAATGTGGTTGGGTGTTGGCATTTGCCTGTTTTTTTAAGTAAATAGGTATAGCCCTTGTTGCCCCTTTCGTACAAAGAAATTCCACCCAACTTTAAAAAGTTGGGGGCTTTATACGAAAGTGAATTGCCCAGTACATCAAAAAAAGAGGTTTCATTGAAAGTTATTTCAATGAAACCTCTTCAAACCCTTACCTGTATTGAACATTAGGTGTTTTTAAGCACCATTTTGACCATTGTGTATTTTTGGGTAAATGCCGTTACTCTAAATTTTCACGCACCTACGGTTTCAATTCAAAGCTTTCGATGAATTTGGTAGTAAAGTTCCCTTTGCGGAAATCCTCGTTTTTCATCAGTTGAATATGGAAGGGTATGGTGGTTTTGATGCCTTCTATCACATATTCGCCCAGGGCCCTTTCCATGGTGGAGATGGCTTCCTCGCGGGTTTGGGCTATGGCTATCACCTTGGCTATCATGGAGTCGTAATAGGGTGGTATGGTGTATCCGGCATAAATATGCGAATCTACCCTGATGCCGTGGCCGCCGGGCGTATGCAACACGGCGATGGTGCCCGGGCTGGGCCTGAAATCGTTGTGGGGGTCTTCGGCGTTTATGCGGCACTCTATGGCGTGCATCTGGGGAGCGTAGTTGCGGCCGCTTATGGGTATGCCGGCGGCTATTTTTATTTGCTCTTTGACCAGGTCGAAGTTGATGACTTCTTCCGTTACGCCATGTTCTACCTGTATGCGGGTATTCATCTCCATGAAGTAGAAATTGCGGTGCTTGTCCACCAAGAATTCGATGGTGCCCACACTTTCGTAATTAATGGCTGCGGCTGCTTTTATGGCGGCATCGCCCATTTTTTGGCGCAATTCCGGTGTCATGAACGGCGAAGGGCTTTCTTCCACCAATTTTTGGTGGCGCCGTTGAATGGAGCAGTCGCGTTCGCTCATGTGGCATACGGTGCCGTATTGGTCGCCGGCTACTTGTATTTCTATGTGGCGGGGTTCTTCCACGAATTTTTCCATGTAAATACCGTCGTTCTTGAACGAGGCACCCGCTTCGGCCTTGGCGGTGTCGTAGGCTTTTTCCATCTCATCTTCGGCCCATACCACGCGCATGCCCTTGCCGCCGCCGCCTGCCGTGGCTTTTAAGATTACCGGATAGCCCATGTCGCCTGCCAAATTTTTGGCTTGCGCCAAGTTTTCCAGCAGCCCTTCGGACCCCGGTATCACCGGTACGCCGGCGGCTATCATGGTTTCCTTGGCGGTCATCTTGTCGCCCATTTTGCGTATCATGTCGGGCGTGGGGCCTATGAACTTGATGTTGTATTTGCCGCATATTTCGGCAAATCCCGCATTTTCGGCCAAAAAACCATATCCGGGATGTATGGCATCGGCATTGGTTATTTCTGCCGCCGCCATTAAATGCGGTATGTTCAGGTACGAATCGGCACTTTGCGCCTTGCCTATACATACGGCTTCGTCGGCAAACCTTACGTGGAGGCTGTCCTTGTCGGCGGTGGAATAGACGGCTACCGTTTGTATGCCCATTTCTTTGCAAGTGCGGATAATGCGCAGGGCTATTTCGCCGCGGTTGGCTATAAGTATTTTCTTAAACATGGATATTTTTTAGGCAAAAATGCTTTTCGCCCAACCCATTGATACATACTATCGGGCAAGGAAAAAAGCACTTTGGCGGTTATGACTTAAGCGGGTTCTACCAAGAATAGGGGTTGGTCGTATTCCACGGGCGAGGCATCGTCAACCAATACCTTCACTATGCGGCCGCTTACTTCGCTTTCTATCTCGTTGAACAGCTTCATGGCTTCTACTATGCACACTACCTTGCCGGGGGCCACATCGTCGCCTACGCCTACAAAGGGTGGCTTGTCGGGTGCCGAGCTGCGGTAGAAAGTGCCAATCATCGGCGACTTGATGGTTACGGTGTTGGTAGCCTGTTCTGCCGCGGCGGGCGCTGCCGGTGCGGCAGCCTGCGGTGCGGCTATGCCCGGTGCCGGTACTGCTTGGGGTATGGCCGCGGGTATGGGCACGTACTGCGGAATTTCCGTGGTGGCTTGTTTGATGGTAATGGCAAAATCGCCTTCCTTGATGGTCAGCTCGCTGATGTTTGACTTGTTGACCGCCTTTAGCAGTTCCTGGATTTGTTTAAATTCCATAATAGTTTCAAATTGCCCCGCGCCGATACCTATTTCTTTGTGCCGAATATGGTTCCATTGCGGGTGAATGAGTAATCACATTTTAAAAAAGCAGCTAAGCGGCATGGCCAATTAGCTGTAATACAAAATACTATCAACCTTTTACGCGCTCTACGTATTCGCCGGTTACGGTATTGATTTTTATCAATTCGTCGTTCTCCACGAACAAGGGAACGTTTACGGTGGCACCGGTTTCCAAGGTTGCGGGTTTCAGGGTGCGGGTAGCGGTATCGCCCCTAAGGCCCGGCTCGGTATAGGTTACGCGCAATACCACGGATGCGGGCAATTCCACTGCCATGGGCAATTCGGTTTCGGTATTGATGGCCACTACGCACTCTTGGCCGTCCTTGTACAAGCCCGGGCGGTCCACCATGTTTTCGGCAACCACTATTTGCTCGAAACTTTCGTTGTCCATCAGGTTGAAACCGGCATCGTCTTTGTACAAAAACTGGTAGTTGCGCCGTTCCACACGCACGGGATACACGGTATCGCCCGAGTTCCAAGTGTGTTCAATGGTCCTGTTGTTGTCCACGCCTTTCAGTTTTGCCCAAACTTTTGCGGCCGCGCGGGCCGTTTTGTTTTGGCCAAATTCTACTACGCTGTACAATGCGCCGTCCAGTTTCAGGATAAGGCCGTTGCGGATATCTGCTGTATTTGCCATGATATTGTTACGCTATTTCCGTTGCTCCCCTCGGGGAAAAAAGTTGTTTAATGATAAAAGTGAATCAGAAAATAGTGTGCAAAAGTAAATATTTAACCCATTTCCGGAAAGAAAGCTACCATATTTTATTTTTCACCAAAATAGGCGGCTATGCTGAACACTTTCAGGCCCGGTATTTGCCCCTGGGCAAGGTCGGGTAGGGGCAGCCCGTTTGGGGCGGTCAATTGATAATCGTTGTTGTTGCCTTCATATAAGTAAAAGTAGTATTTTACGCCATATCGTTTGGCATCGGCAAGTATTTCTTCCGTGGTGTATTTGTTTAATGTGTGGCAATACCAAGGGTTGTGGCTGAACCATGAAAGGCGGGTTAGGCCAATGGCGCCATCGGCATAGGAAGTGTTGGTGGCAAAGCTGCCTTTTATGCCAAGTTTGCGGAGCATCGTGGCTTGTTCCTTTTCGGCAAAGCCGCCCCGCCACATACTTTTTAAATCTGCAACCGGCGTGACGACCAGCGAGGCGCAGAAAACGAAAACGAAGATTTTTTTGCCTAAAGCAGAGAAGTAGGGAAATAAAAATTGTTGGGCATAAGAAAGTCCCAAAATGGCAAAGAAAGGTATGGTGAACCATAAATACCTGCCACCGTCAAAAGTTAGCACCCAATAAGGCAGCGGGAAAAGCAGGAATACGGAGGTTGTAATCGCTAAATTTTTGTGTTGGCTTACTATGCTCCCCTTTTTGAACAGCAACAAAATGGCCAAAATCCAGACAGAGCAATAAAAAGCAGATATGCGGCCGGTACTGGCCACCCAATTGATTACGTTGTAACTTATGCGCAACAAGAATTTTATGAAAAAAGAAAAAGAAGAATAAAAGTGAATATCGGCACCGCCTTGTATTAAAAAAGGGTCTTCGAAATAAAACAAAGAACCGGGGTAGGGCGGAGGAGCCAAAACGGTTACGCCATCTTTAAATTCTTGTGTGCCAACCAAATACCACTTCATGTTTAAAGTGCCTGCGGTGGAATAAGTCCAAATATGATATTTTTGGTGCAGCAACCAAACCCAAGGCGAAATAATGACCAGCATTACCAAAAACGAAACCACAATAGGTAGCAGCCAGTTGCGCAAGTTGTATTTGTGGTTGTATCTTAATTGTAAATAATTGACGACCAGCAACATTGTCGGGAAAAATACAAAGGCATAAGCTTTGCCAAACAAGGCCAATGCACCAAAAAGCCCGGCCATGAACCACAAAAAAGGTTGCCGGTAAAAATTTTCTTTAATGATTACCAAAAACGAAGCATTTAGGAAACAGCAAAGCCATATATCCGTAAATGACTGATAATAAACTACGTAGCTTAAAAATAGGGCATGGCCAACAGCGAAGCACCAACGTTCCAAATTGTTGTCCCTGAATTTTTGAAAAATACATTGGGCAGTAAACCAAGTAGATATGCAGCCAATGGAGTTAAATATGATGGCAGAAGCGAAAACGGGCAGCCCGCCCAGCTTTGCAACCATTACCGTGCCCCATATACCCAATGGGCTCCAAAAAGCATTGATGGCATTTTGGGTGTGGCCGGCCAGGTATTCTTCCACGATGTGCAGGTAACTGATGGCATCGGGGTCTATGTAATATTGCAGCCAACGCCACAAAATTATGGTGGAGGCCGCTATGAGCATTGGCGGCACCGACCAAATTAATGGACCGGTATTGCCCCGCTGTTTGGTTGTGGTAGGTGCAAGCATCAAATATTTATTTTTTGAAAGTATATTCGGAAAAGGTTAAGGCAGCCATTGCGGCCATCAAGGGCAGCAGGGGCAACATATAACGGGTATTGGCCACGGGACCCGTTATCAACGCAAAATAAGCAATAAAAAACAGGAAGGCCAAACGCAGGGCAATGGGTCTGCGCCGGGACAATACAAAAACCAAGCAACCCACGAAACGGAGCATATTCATGAAAAAAACGACCAGTATAATCGGCAACCAAGGATAGGTTTTAAGGTAGTTCATGCCGCCGCGCCAACCGTGTTTGCCAATTTCCATGTAAAAATTGGTGCCATCGGGCCGGAAATAATAGCCCATATAGCCGGTAAACAAGTCCAGTTCGCTTTTGCCGGGGTCGAAAAAGTACTTTACGGAATTTTTCAAATGATAAATTAAATAACTTGTAAAATCATTGTAGATAATGTCATTGGCAGCTTTTCCCGCATAATTGTACTTACTTTTTAAGTCGGGCAAATGCGCCATATACCGAATGTGGCCATTGATGACCGAATCGGAATAGGCAGTGCCATGTTTTTGTGCCAAGAACCATTTTGCATTGAACGACAATAAGTTGTGGCTTTGAATGGAAGATATGTGGTACAAGCCGGTTCGGCTATAATTCCAAGTACCGTAAAGCACCATCACCAATAGCGGAATAGCTGCGCCGATTATTATTTTTTTGTCTTTTTTACTTAAAACCAATATAATGCCAAATATTAATTGAAGTAAAGTATAGGGATACGTGATAGGCTTGGTCAGGCTGGCCAAGCTCAACCATAACGCCATCGCCAGAAAATTTTGCCATTTGGCATTTTCAAAATATTTTAATAAAAACTTTAGGTACAATACTATAAACAATTGAAAAACAATATCAGGTTCTACTATATTGCTAAATACGAATTGAGCCGGGAATGTGCATATAAACAACAAGTACCAATTTGTCCATTTTTTGCTTTTGGCATATTTTGAAATTGCACAATATATTGTATGACAGCTTATTATGGATATTATAGATTGTAGCACGATTAAAGGCAATATGCTTTTCCCCAATAACAGATAGACGGATGCTATCAGCAAGGAATATACCGGCGGACGGGTGCTTAATCCATAATCTACTATAGGTAATACAGGATTAGCTGCATAGTACCAACCATTTATTATATTTTCTGACAGGTAAATATATTCGTAAGAATCGCCATTGAAAAAGTGTTGCCAGCACAATGCCGCCACCAGCCACGAGGCATGTGCGGCCACGAGTACCACCAGCACCTTTCGGTTGTTGGCATATTTGTTGCTAAGGCTTGGGAACAATTTGTTGTTTTTTACCATGAAAAAATGCCGATAACCCTACCCACGCAGCCGCCGACATAGGCAGCAGCACCGGCAGGAAATAGCGGGCATTGGCCACAGGGCCGGTGACGAACGCAAAATAGGCCACAAAGCAAAACAAAAATAAACGAAGTTGCCAACCCAACCTTCGTTGGGCCAGGAACATGATAAAACCTGCAATTCTTATTATGTTGAATATAATGGTTATTAATACCAAGGGCAGCAAAGTGTAACTTTTGATATAATGCCATGCGCCCAACAAGCCTTTGCTTTTCAGCTCCGTGACAAAATTAACCGGCGTGGTGCATTGGACGATAATGCCATAAATACCGGTCCTAAACAATTCCAAGCCAAGTTTGTCGGGGTCTATGAAAAAGCGAACGGATTCGCGGGTATGGTAAACGCCATAGTCGAAAAGGTGGCTTTTTATCAAGTATTTGCCCGTTTCGTTGGCATATAGATAGTTTTCTTGCAGGTTTTTTTTTGTGGCCAAGGTGTCGTAATACAACTGCATGATGCTGTCCGCCTTTGCGCCTTCCCTGTACCGCATCAAACCCGCAGCGTTCCAGCGCAACATATTCATGCTTTGCACGCTGGATATGTGGTAAAAACCCGTCCTGCTTTTGTTCCAGTAGCCATATCCACACATGGTTGCCAACGGAACCAGCACTGCCATGACCCCGGCAAGATACCTGTTTCTTCTCCATAAACAACACAAAAAAAATGTAGTATGTATAAATAACAAAGGGTAAACAATGGGCTTGGTGAAAAATGCAAGCACCAACCATAGCGACATAAGCCCCAGCCTGTTCACGGCTTTTTCTTGGATATTTTTCAGCACCGCAAGGCAGTACAGCATTGCGAAGGTTTGGAAAAGCATGTCGCATACCACCATGTCGGCAAAGTACATCTGGGCAGGATAAGCGGCCACCATCAGCCAGTACCAAATCCCATTTTTTGCATTAAACAACCTTTTGAAAATGTTGTATATCAATAGAATATTGAAAATAGAAAGTGCATTTTGAAAAATGACCAAGGGCAGGATTTTTTGCCCGAAAAACAGTTTGTTGACTATTAAAACGAAAGAGTAAACGGGCGGCCGTTGGGTCAATTTTACTACATCGAGCGGTAAAGCGGCATTGCCCGCATAGTAATAACCCCGCAGCATATTGTCGGCGAGGTACAGGTAATCGGGGCTGTCGCCATGGTAAAAATTGCCGAGGTGCAAGGCCGCCAAGAGCCATGCAAGGTGAACTAAAGTGATGAATAGCAGGGGGGCTGACAATTTGGTATTACCTTTATCCATTTAGTTTCGTTTTGGCTCGGCCTCAAAAATAATATGGATTTTCCTTTAGTACACGACAAAAAATACAATTAATTGGATTGCCAATAAATTATTTGTAT
>JASGFI010000032.1:0-23787 GCA_047605615.1 Edaphocola sp.
TTCACCAGCCATTTGATACCATTCACCCCCCAAATGCAGCCGTTCACTCAAAAAAAGCCCCTATGAAAGCAGCCGCACCGTAATTCTAAAAAACAGACCCACCCTTTCACTCCCCATTGTCGTGCCGCAAGCAATGTCATCCTGAAAGGAACTAAAAAACAGACCCTTTCGGGGCGACGAGGGCGGGCGAAAAGGTTGAAGGCTTCAAGCCTAAAGCCCAAAATCCCTGCTTGTCATGCCGTAGGCATCTCTATTTAGCCCCGGCTCGGCCCGAAGGGGTTGGGCCGCCGGCGGGAATATGGGTGTTGCGACTGGAGTATCTACAATTTAGTTTTGGCATTGGCGGCCTGTCGTATAAAATCCCTCGGATTTTTAAGCCTTCGTGAGCGGCAATACTAAAGTCCAATTGGCAATTCCATTCTTCCGTCCTGTCCAATTGCTAATTCTTTATAAACAACACCCTGGAATTTTCTTCTACATTGGAAAGGCAAATAGAATAAACCCCTTGCGACAGGCTGCCAACCGGTAATGTCACTGATTTTGTGCCGCTGCCAATGGTTTTTGTAAATACCCGGCGGCCTAATTTATCGTAGATGCTTATGGTGGCATCTTTCTTCAAAGGTTGAAGTAGGCTTATGTTAAGGGTGTTGCCAACGGGATTGGGGTACGCCAGCAATGTTCCGTCATTGAGCGAGGTGCCGCTGCTTATGCCGGTTTCTGCTTTTTGGTGTCCTATTGTTGCTCCAAACAATCCACTCTGCGTTACGTATTCTGCGTAAAAATAATTGCCGGCACTATCCAGGGTCCATTGGCTGGTGCTTGCAGTATTTCCGTTGTCCATATAGGTTACTTGGGCGGTGGTGGCCGCGGTAGGCGTATCGGCTGCGCTTTGCGTGTTGTACGTTAGCACCTCCAAGTCTGTTTTGCTTTGTAGCGTGTTGGAAGCAGAACCTTGCAAGTCGGTAAAATCATTGGTGGTGAAAGGCAGGCGCACGCTGATGGCGGCAGTAGGTTGTAGCGTTGCGGGAAGGCTAACGACCCACCTTTTGTTTATCTCTTTCCAGTCGGCAATTGCGTAAGGTGCGGCAGTGGCCGTACCCAAGCCTGAGCCGTAAGCGGAAGTGGTTATTGTTTTTATTTCGAACCCGGCAGAGTCCACGTTGCCAATATCTTGGCCATTGGTATTGACCATAAGCAACAACTCGTCGTCGGTTTCGCTTTCCGTATTGTTGTCGTAGAAATAGTAAGTCCAGTCGCCGCTGCTGCATTGGCTGTTGGCTATGCGTGTTGTTTGCGCGCTGTCCAAGCTGTTGCTGGGCGAAAAAGTGGATAAGCAACTGGCGGCAGCCATCTGCGAACGTATCAAATCGCCGGGCAAGGGGCCAAAGCCGTTGGCAAAGTTGATGCCTATATTTTGTTGCAAATGGCAATAGCTCATGATGGTGCCCCCATTGGTAGGTATGGGACCCAGCGTGCAACTGCCTTCCACGGGGTAGCAGCCGTCAATGGCACCGCCGGGCCAAGTGCAGCTCTGCGTATGCGGCGAACCGATGCTGTGGCCCATTTCGTGGGTGGCGGCTTCCACATCCCAAGAATACAAGGGTACTTGCGGTATGGTGGCCACTATGTAATTGTCCACTATGCTGTATGGTCCCACCCACACGGTTTGGCCATCGTAAGTATATTGGGCAGGCGTGAAGCACAACACATCCAACCAGGCAAGGCCGCCAAGCGAGGGGTATTGATACGTGGGGTGGTAGTAGCCGCTTACAAGTTGCGCAATGTCGCCGTTCACGGTTTGGCTTTGCATGTTTTCCCCGAACTTGTACAGCAACTCCGACGAGCTGCCATAGGTATAACCGTCCTGCGTGGTGTTGATGACGGTTTCGCTCATCACCACGTTCAGGTTTTCGTTGGCATACAAGGTAGCAATGCCGTTGAACAGGGTAGCCATGTAACTGGCTGCATTGGAGGCGCTATAACTGCTCTTTTGGTAAAGTCGGTAGTCGCCCCTCATGGACACCCTCAGTTTCTTGCAGGTGGAATAGGTGCCTTTTTCGGCTGTCAAATGCTTGTTGTTGGCCGCAAGTTGCGCCATGTCTTCCGTCAAGCCACAAGCCGATTTTTGGCCATTCACTATGTCTTTTTCTTTGAACAACAAATAATTTTCGTTGTTCGGTCCCGGGTTGGCCTTGTCGGGTACCAAATTGAAATTCCCGTCTTCCCCGGTGCTGAAAATTCCGCCAATGGCATTGTCGGCAATGGTCAAGGCCACGAGCGACTTTTGGTTTTGGTTGACTATGCCCCTGAAAAATTTCCAATCCGGGCGTTGCAATTTTTGTGTGGCGGTGCCGCCATTGGCCAACAATTCGTAACCATCGGCCAGGATGTCGAAAGGATAGATGTTCAACGTTAAGTTTTTGCCGTTGACGGGCACCGATATGTTGCAGGCTTCCGGCGAAGCGGCGGCCAAAGCGGCCAAGGCGGCGGTGTTCAATTTTAGATAGACCACATTTTTGATGGATGCATCTATGGCGGCATCGGTTCTGGTATCGGCGGTAAAGAGGGCGATTTGAGCTGCGTCCCGCACCGAACTCCTACGCAGCACTTCCCGATAGATAGGTTTTGATTGCCCCAAGGCAACGTTATTGCCGCAAAGGCTAATCAACGCACAGGAAATGGCGAACATGATTTTTCTCATGAAAAACATTCTTTCGCGCAAGGTACTTTATCGGTAAATATTTATCAAAATTCGCGATAAATTTATCCTTCGTCTCGCCGTTTGCGGATAAGCATACAAGGGGAAAGAACCATAGGTTTCAAATTGACGACATAGTTTGTGTCTGCGCAAATTTTACCCATTGGTGCAACTGTTTTTGGCTTATATGAGCGTATGTTTCCATTTCGTCTAAAAGTTTTTTATTTCTAAAATAAAATGATGAACATTGTCAAGCAAATGTCATTTTGGTGATGGTGAGGGTCGAACCCGTTGCTCTGTTGAAAGGGTGTATGTTTAACCGAAACGGCAAGTAGATCTCTTGATTGCGAACAACAATTTTCGTACATGGTAAAATCCAATGTTAATGCCGGCATGGTGTACCCTTCCAAGTTTTTGAAGGCGGATATGCGTTCGTCCACAGTTGCGGAACATTCGTTGGCCTTGCGAAGCCAGTTGGACGGTGGGTTGTCGATTGATGATGTAACCATAAGTCAAGGAGGCAGCCTGAGGTTAACTGCCGCGGCGCCTACCGGTGTGCTGGTAATACCCATTGTGGGCAGCGTGTTGCTCAATGATGAAGTGGTATTGGATGCGGGCAATGTATATTGGTGTCCGCGTATGGATGCGGAGCTAAACCTGCGCAATATCCAGGAAACGGGAACGGTGAATTGCGTGATTATGAAGATGCGGCAGGATGGCCTAAGCAGGCCGGTTTCGCTGCCGCAAGCCGGAAAACATACCGTTGATATTCTTTCAAAAAATAGTTTGATACAGGCAGAGGGCTTGCCGTCCGTCCATATTGGTGTGTACGACAGCAGGAGGAAAGACTTGGTGGCCGTGCAAGCCCCGGACGAGCGGTTTTTGGTATATGTGGTCAATGGCGCATTTGAAGTGGACGGGCGGTTGATGGAGTACAGGGATGCCCTACTGTTGTGGGACACTGCGGAGGTGGACTTCGAGGCACTGGCCGAAGAATCCATATTGCTGACAATTTTTATTACTAACAATTAAATAATATACGAACATGGAACGGTTGGATTTTTTGAAAAAAGGTGTTGGCTTTTTGGGGATGGCAGTGTTGGGGCCTTCCTTGTTGGGCATTAAGAGGGCGGCTGCCTGCACGCAAGCCAATCCTGAAACCGAAGGGCCTTTCCCTACCTTGACGCCCGCTTCCTTGGTGCGCAGCAACATAGTGGGCAACCGCACCGGCGTGGCTTTCACTATGAACATTTATATCAAGAATATAAACGACAGTTGCAATGCCTTGTCGGGTGCATTGGTGGACGTGTGGCATTGCGACAAAGACGGCAACTACTCGCAATATGGCGGCACCTCGCTGCAAACTGCGGATTATACTTCGGAAGACTTTTTGCGCGGCCGCCAAGCGTCCGACAGCAATGGTTTGGTAAGTTTCACGTCCATATTCCCCAGTTGGTACGATAGCCGCGCCACGCATATACACATGCACATTTACGATTCTTCGGGCAATTCGCTGCTCGTTACCCAAATAGCTTTCCCGGAGGGTACGGGCAGTGTAGTGGAAACCGTAAATGCCGCCACCAGCTATGGCTACACCAAGGGCATGACCGGCTATACCTACAATGCAGACGACAACGTATTTACCGATGGCACCGCTACCCAGATGAGCACCATTACCGGTAGCCTGTCGGCGGGCTATGTCCTCAGTTACGATTGCTACGTGTCCGGGCCTACTGCTACGGGCATCAGCCAAAGCGAAAGCGAAAAACGCTTTCAAATCAGGCAAAACTATCCCAACCCTTGTACTAACTACACAAAAATACCGCTTACCTTGGCTGCTTATGCCGATGTGGTGGTGGTAGTGGCCGGCACCGATGGCAGGGTGCTGGGCAGGCAAGTGCTGGGTACCATGGCTGCGGGCGAACATAGTGTGGACTTGGACGTATCTACCCTTGCCGCCGGTGTATATGTGTACACCGTGAAAGTTACCACTGCCGATGGCATCTTCTCGCAATCGAAGTTGTTTCAAAAAGAATAAAATGCCGATTCAGGGTTAGCGATGCCTTGTTTTGAACCCAAGCGTTCATTAGGCATTGTTGAGCCGATGGGCAGGTACGACAAAACCAAGCGTTTGGTTTTATCGTACCTGCTTTTTTTGTTAGCGTAACTATTCGGGCGCAGCATTCGCTGCGCCCGAATAACAGTTAGTAACCGTAACCCGCCCGCAAGTTATTATGGCAGCTTGGCACTTGCAATAATATTAAAATTATACATACGTTTGATGTGCCAACAGGTATCCTTTATTGTTTTACGTAAACAAAAATTACGTTTTCAAAATTCTCTTTAGGTTGGGATGCAATGTAGGGGTCGGATACATATTGTACAAAATAATATCTGTTTTGCGTGGGGGTTATTTGGGGCTTCAACCTAAGCCATTCAATATTGCATTGGGTAATATGTCGTCCGCTTTCAGATAACACATCCGCTGTCATTGGCGAGGCAAAGCCAATGTAAAAAATTGCACTCTTGGGGAAACACCGGCCCTTTCTTCCAATAGCACTTTCCGTTATCATAAGTGTATCGTATGGAGAAATATGCGCCACTTTTGATATCATTGTTATTGACTCCATTTGTATCAACGATAGTGAACCCCTCATAACCCACTTGCGGATTGGTAGAAAGGTCGGATATTGCACCAAACATACCGAAGTCGAAATTTTCTAAAGGATATGTTTTGCCATTTTCTTCATTATAGAGTTGCTTGTCGAACTGGCTTTCTATCCACAACGTATCGCCTATATTTAAAGTGTCAATATCGGCATTGTCGGGGCCAAACACAAATTCGTTGATGGTAGCGTTGGCCGACATGGTACTTGCCGATTGAGGGGTAGCGTTTTCCGGTACAGGTTTTTTACAGGACTGGACGGCCAGTAATCCCGGCAGAACGAAAGTCATTAATTTGGCAAAAATGTTGTTTGTAATTCTGTGCATACAGGTGTATTCTCTGGCCAAGGTAGCGAGTTTTTAATTTGTTTTCAAAATATTATGTTATTACGGTCGCAGGTTGCTTCTCTTATAAAATTACCGGCATTAGCATTTTGCCCCCTTTCTTGTTAACTTTGCTCTGCCTTGTATCCAAAGGAAATTTTACAACAAAGAGGCATCCAAAATACAATGCCTAACTAAGCAACTCGATGAGCAGCACAATCATAAAACCCTTCCTGCGCCTTAGCGGCTTGGAGCCGCTGATAGTGCGCCCCGAATCCAACTTCGTGAACGTGGGCGAACGCACCAATGTAACCGGCTCCAAAAAATTTGCCCGCCTTATCCGCGAAGAACAATACGAAGAAGCCCTGGGCGTGGCCCGCCAACAAGTAGAAAGCGGCGCGCAGGTACTGGACATAAACATGGACGATGCCCTTCTCGACGGCGCAAAAGCCATGACCACCTTCGTAAACCTGGTGCAAAGCGAACCCGACATAGCCCGCATACCCATCATGCTCGACTCTTCCAAGTTCGAGATTATCGAGGCCGGGTTAAAGTGCATCCAGGGCAAGTGCATCGTCAATTCCATTTCCATGAAAGAGGGCGAGGCAAAGTTTATCAGGGAAGCCAAGGTTTGCAAGGCATTTGGCGCAGCGGTTATCGTCATGGCTTTCGACGAAGCGGGCCAGGCCGACACCAAAAGCCGAAAAGTGGAAATATGCCGCAGGGCGTATAAAATACTTACCGCTCAAGTGGGTTTTCGTCCCGAAGACATCATCTTCGACCCCAATATATTTGCCGTGGCTACCGGCATAGAAGAACACAACAACTATGCCGTGGATTTCATAGAAGCCACCCGCGAGATAAAGCAGCAGATGCCGCTTGCCAAGGTGAGCGGCGGGGTGAGCAATGTGTCTTTCTCCTTTCGGGGCAATGACCATGTGCGCGAAGCCATACACAGCGTATTCCTTTTTCATGCCATCAAAGCGGGCATGGACATGGGCATAGTCAACGCCGGCCAATTGGTGGTGTACGACGAGATAGAACCCCGGCTGCGGCAGCTTTGCGAAGACGTAATTTTAAATAGAAACAATGAAAACAACCAAGCTACCGAAGCACTCATAACCTTTGCCGAAACAGTAAAGGCAAAAGGCAAGGAACAGGCAAAGGACGAAACTTGGCGCAAGGCCGGCGTGGAAGAACGGCTGAAACATGCGCTGGTAAACGGCATCACCGAATACATAGACGAAGACACCGAGGATGCAAGGCAAAAATACCCGCACCCGCTACAAGTGATAGAAGGCCCCTTGATGGACGGCATGAACGTAGTGGGCGACTTGTTTGGCAGTGGCAAAATGTTCCTGCCGCAAGTAGTGAAGAGCGCGCGGGTAATGAAAAAAAGCGTGGCTTATCTGGAGCCGTTTATACAGGCCGAAAAGGAACGGCTGTTGAACAATATAGCCGGGGCTGAAAAAAGTTCCGCCGCCCTTTCCCACAAACCCCAAAAAATACTCCTCGCTACCGTAAAAGGCGATGTACACGATATTGGCAAAAACATAGTGGGCGTGGTATTGGCCTGCAATGGCTACCACATAGTGGACCTGGGCGTTATGGTGCCTGCCGATAAAATACTGAACGAAGCAATAGCGCAAGAAGCCGACATCATAGGACTGAGCGGACTAATTACGCCCTCGCTCGACGAAATGGTACACGTGGCCGCCGAAATGCAACGCCGCAACATGAAGCAGCCCTTGCTGATAGGCGGAGCCACCACCTCGCGCATGCACACCGCCGTAAAAATTGCGCCCGGTTACGAACATGGCGTGGTGCATGTTCTCGATGCCTCGCGCAGCGTAACCGTGGCCGGCCAGCTTTTGGGCGAAAGCACCAAAGCCCCATTCTTGGACGACGTGGCTGCCGAGTACCAAAAATTACGCAACGACTTCAACAACAAAAGAACCGCAAAGCAATACATAAGCTACGAAGAAGCCATGGCCAACCGTATGCCCATAGATTGGCAAAACTTTAAACCATACCGCCCACAATTCACCGGCACCAAGGTTTTGCGCCATTACGACCTAAAGGAAATAAGGGAATTCATAGACTGGAACCCGTTTTTCATCTCTTGGGAAATGAAGGGCAAGTTCCCGGCTATCTTGACCGATGAACGTGCCGGCACCGAAGCTACCAAACTGTACAACGATGCCAACACCATGCTCGACAAGATAATAGCCGAAAATTGGTTGCAGGCACATGGCGTGGTGGGCTTTTGGCCTGCTGCCGCCACCGCGCCCGATACCATTACCTTGTTCAACGATGACGGTACCGAACTGGAACATTTGGAAATGATGCGGCAACAGGTAAAAAAAGCTGCCGGCCAACCCAGTTTTTCCTTGGCCGATTTCATAAAACCTGCCCAGAAGCCCGAAGATTACATGGGGGCTTTTGCCGTAAGCATTGCGGGTATAGAGCCGCACCTACAACGCTATGCCGCCGCCCTCGACGATTATAACAAGATAATGCTCCAAGCACTGGCCGACAGGCTGGTAGAGGCCTTTGCCGAATGTTTGCACATGAAGGCGAGGAAAGAATACTGGGGCTATGTGCCCAACGAACAGTTGGCACAGGAAGATATTATCAAAGAAACGTACCAAGGTATTCGCCCGGCACCGGGCTACCCCGCCAACCCCGACCATACGGAGAAAATAAAGCTGTTTGCATTGATGAAGGTACAGGAAAATACGGGCATCGAACTTACCGAACACTTGGCCATGTACCCTGCCGCATCGGTGTGTGGCTGGTATTTTTCGCATCCGCGGAGCATTTATTTTGGCGTGGGCAAAATAATGGAAGACCAGTTTCAAGATTATCTCCACCGCAAAAAAATGCCCGAAGCCCGGCTTCGCAGATGGCTGCAGCCGAATTTGGAATAATGCCATGCTCAAGGTGCTAAGTTTGCCCCACTCCTGCCGGTATGGTCTTGTGAACCGTTTATTTTACATATCCTTGGCTAAAATGGGTGGCGGCTTATCAAAATATTCATAAATAAGGGGTTGTGAGCATTACTTGTTATATCTTCGCCCCAATCAAATGATTCTTTCTATGAAAAAAATGGTCTTATTAGCCGTATTGGCCATGACGGCAACCTCGGTTTTTGCGCAAAAACGCTCACCCATACGTTTTGGGCTGAAGGCAGGCATCAACCTTTCACACATGGGCTTGAGCGACAACCAAGGTTATGGCCACACCAATTCGTTCGGGCCGGGTTTTTTTGCCGGCGGCCTCATGGAAATAAGCGGCCCCGCGGGTTCTAAATTCAAGGGCCAAGTGGAAGCGTTGTTCAATTTTCACAACTTTAAGAACACTTACACTTATCAGCAAAGTATCGCCACCCTAAAAACCAGACTACAGCAAATATCGGTGCCCATTCTGGTGAAATATTTCGTGGTACCGCAATTGAGCCTCAACCTGGGCGGCTCGGTGAATTTCAATTTGGAAGGCAAAGAAAAAATTCATGAACAAGATGCCTCCGCTTCGAACGAATATAGTGAAGAGCACAAAATACGCAAAGACCTCGACCTGTTGCAAACGCTGCAAGTGGGCGTCTTGGTGGGTGCTACCTATTACATCCACAAGGGTTTCTTCGTAGATGCCCGTTACAACTACTATTTCGGCAGCTACTATAAAGACAAGTATGGTGTTTACGACCTGCCAAGCTATCGTTTAAGTGCCGTACAAATAGGCTTGGGGTATAAATTCTAAAAATGGCTTTGGGTCAAAGTTGGGAAATGGAATATTTAGGGCAAACGAACAGCGGCCACGCCGGATGAAAGCAAAGCTGACAGAAGATTGGGTTGCCTTGCGATGCCGGTTGGGCTCGCCACAAGTAACGAGATAGCTTTATTGGAGTACATTTGCCTTATGAGCCTGAGTAGCATCGTTTCCAAATTCCGTTTTTGCGTTAACCGCAGCCCTAATTTTATCGCAGCGATAAAATTGATGTGCGACACGAAAAAGTTCAACATCATTTACAACAGCAAAACATACAGCAATGCAGGCAGCGTCGCCACCACCTACCCGATAAAGATAGCCAACAAGCTACGCAATATCCATATTCGCCTGCCGAACGGCGACATCAGCATGATGTTCGAAAATTTATGGCAAAGGGTTTACGATATTCCTCAAAGCCTTTTGCCCTCTGCCGCTACTATCGTGGACTTGGGGGCCAATGTGGGCTTTGCCACTTTGTTTTTTGCGGAAAAATATCCTTGTGCCAAAATCATTGCGGTGGAGCCCTCGAAGGGAAATTTTGCGGTGCTTGCCCATAATACCGCTTCGTTTACAAACATCGAAACATTGGAAGCGGCGGCTTATCCCGTTGCCAAGCAATTGGAATTTAGCGAAGGGGCGTTGGCCTACAACTCCAAACTGGGCGCGGCTGTCGGCAACATGGGCTATACCGTGCAGGGCATCGGCATGGCAGACCTGATGGCAAATTTTTCGCTAACCAAAATAGACCTGCTGAAAATAGACATCGAAGGTGCTGAGATAGACTTGTTGCGCACAAATACCGGCTGGCTGCGCAATGTTGGCGCAATCATAGCCGAACTCCACGAACCATACAACTTTGGACAATTTGAACAAGATTTAAGTCCCTTTGGGTTCAAGGTGTTTCTTCCCGGCAACCATGGCCTCAAAATGGTTTTTGCCAAAAAATGAGCGTGTGCCGCGCTTGCTTTTGCTTGCGCAACACACGCCTTGTGTGTCAACTATTAGGCACACGCCCCCGTGCTATCTATTGTTGTGTCCCGGGCCGCCATGATGATGCCGCCCGCCGCCTTGCGGACGTGGGCCGTACACGCCCCAAAAACAAGAGCTGCACATCACCGTACACAACACAAGCATGGCCACCATTGCCAAAAAGTTTGTCTTTTTCATTTTTCAATTTTTTTAGATACCCGCCTTTGACCTTGATTTTTCTTGAAAGTTTAGCGAAAAGCAATATTTTTCACGACAAAACAACTTCCGCCCCTATGCCATTTCGTGCGGGCAGGCTTATGGCCGCACCATCATATACCAAACCGGCACCCGGGTTTCGGGCCAATAACAATGGGCCGTCTATGTCGGCATAATCGGCCAGGGGCAGCAAATGCGCCAAAGCCGTGGCCCCAATAGTGCTCTCGCACATACCGCCAAGCATCACCTTTTTACGGGCTGTCTTTGCTGCCCGCAACATGTTGATAGCGGGCGTTATGCCGCCGCATTTGGCCAGTTTTATATTGATGCCATCGTACAATTTCAGGCATTTTTCGGCATCCTTGTCTTCGCGGCAGGCCTCGTCGGCTATTATGGGGATATTGGTAAGTCCTTTCAATTGTTGCAAGCCCGCTATGTCGTTGCGGTGCAGGGGCTGTTCTATCAGTTCTACCCGCAATTCTTCCAAAATGGGCAATAAATGTTGTGCGTCTTCCAGCGTCCAACCTTCGTTGGCATCTATGCGTATCGTGGCATCGGTGGCCGCGCGCAAGGCCCTTAGGTTGCTTACATCTTCGCGGCTGCCCACTTTCAATTTGTATATCGGAAAAGGTTTTTGCCTTACCCTTTCCCTTATTTCTTCGGGTGTGCTTATGCCAATGGTGTAGTCGGTAAGCGGTATGTTTTTCCATTGCAAACCTATGAGGGCATACAAAGGTTTGTTGTTGAGTTGTGCCCACAAATCCCAACCCGCCATGTCGAGCGCGGCAATCAGGAAGTTTTGACCGGGCAAAAGGTGGTGCAAAAAATGCCAAAAGCGTTCGGGGCCGTTCAGGGCATAGCGTTCTATGTTCCATTTATTTTTTTCGAGCAACACAATCATTTCGGCCACATCGGCGTTATAGTAGCCAATTTGGGTAGCCTCGCCATAACCCGTGTGGCGACCCATGCCCAGCGACAGCATCAGCGTGGGCTGGTGGGTTTTCAGCCCTTTGGAAATGGCAAACGGATATTCAAATGCCAAGTCGAAAGCCTTGTATCGTAGCAGCATAATAGGTGGCAGATATGATGTGTAAAAATGCGAAATACCTGCCGAACATTAATTTTTTTGTTTCAAAAGCCTGCGCAAGCGTTATCTTTGCGCCTCAATTTACGATTAGTATGAACAAAGTTTTTGGTCTGTTTTTATGTATTATGGCGGCCTTGGCGGGCAGCAACCTGTATGCGCAACGCAACGATACGGTTGGCACCAGGAAAATCATCAAGCCCTCCCGCGATTTTGTCATGGTTCAATTGACTTACGAAAACTGGGCCGGCACGCTCGATGACATTAAAATAGGCGGCATAGGCCGTGGTTTCAATGCATACATCTGCTACGACTTCCCAATATCCAAATCCAATTTCAGCTTCGCCGCCGGCATAGGCGTAGGCACCAGCAATATTTATTTCGATGACCAAGTGGCAGAGATGAACACAAGTTCGTCTTCTATAGATTTCAAGGATGTAGATGACACTTATTACAAGAAGAGCAAGCTGGCCACCGCTTACCTCGAGGCCCCGTTTGAATTGCGTTTCTTCGGCGACAACGAGAATAGGAACCGTGGCTTCAAAGCGGCCGTAGGCGTGCGGGTAGGCATGTTGGTAGATGCACATTCAAAAGTGAAACACTCTTTGTACGGCCCCACCATCGTGGAAAAAGTAAGCACCAAGCGATACGTGCAAGGCTGGCGTTTTGCGCCCACGGCGCGCATAGGCTGGGGCAATTTTTCCTTGTTTGGCAGCTACAACGTTACGCAGTTGTTCAACAGCGGCGAAGGGCCTTCGGTGTATCCTTACTCCATTGGCTTGTGCGTAACGGGGTTGTAACATGGTTGTACAAAAAAATTGCAATGGGCTGCTTTTAACAGGTAGCCTTTTTTGTTGTTGCTACACATTTTTTAGCCTATCCGCCGCTGCCAGCAAGGTTTCCTCTTTCTTGGCAAAACAAAACCTCACCAATTTCATGTTGGGTGGCTTATGGTAAAAAGGGCTTAGCGGAATGGTGGCCACGCCATGTTCTTTGGTAAGCCATATAGAAAATTCGCGGTCGGGCAGGTCGCTGATGCCTTCGTAACTCATCAGCTGAAAATAGCTTCCCGCAGATGGCTGTAGTTGCCCAAAGGGCGTTTGGCGCATGGCCTCTATGAAAAAATCGCGTTTTTCTTCCATCAACAAAGTAGTGCTTTCGTACAAGTTGGCATGCTGCAAATAATTGGCCAAGGCATGTTGCATGGGTGTGTTCACGCTAAAAGCGAGGAACTGGTGCAATTGCCTGAAAGCCACGGTCAGCGGGGCCGCAGCTATGCAATAGCCCAGTTTCCAGCCGGTGGCGTGCAATGTTTTCCCAAAAGAAAAAACCACGAAACTACGCTGGCGCAATGCCGGATAGGCCAATACCGACAAGTGCTTCTTGCCGTCATATACCAAATGTTCGTACACCTCGTCGGCTATTACATACAGGCCGTATGTACATGCCAGCACTTCTAATTGCACAAAATCTTCGTGCCGCAATATGCTGCCACAGGGATTGTGCGGATTGTTGACGACAATGGCTTTGGTGCGGGGCGTAACGGCGGCGGCCATTGCCGCCCAGTCTATCGAAAAATCGGCGGGGTTCATGGGCACATACACGGGTTGTGCGCCATTGGTATAAATATTGGGCACGTAGCTATCGTAACAAGGCTCCGGCACCAGTACTTCGTCGCCGGGTTGCAATACGGCGGTAAAGGCGGCGTATAGTGCATAGGTGGCACCGGGCGTAATGGTTATTTCGGTATCGGCATCTACGGCAATGCCGTACCGCGCCTGCATCTGGCCGGCTATGGCCTGCCGCAATGCGGGCAAGCCGGCCATGGGTGCATATTGGTTGTGGCCCTGGGCTATGGCTTCTTGCACCAAGGCGCCCAACGCCGGATCTATGTTAAAATCGGGGAAACCCTGCGACAGGTTGATGGCCTTATGTTCGTTGGCCAAGGCACTCATGACGGTAAAAATAGTAGTGCCGTGCGCAGGAAATTTAGGTTGTAGCATTGGGGTTAGGCGTTAGATATTAGACAATAGACTTTTGAACCTTAAACTTTCAACTTTTACCCATAAAAAAACCGACCAAAGAACTTTAGCCGGATTAAATGTAAGGATTGTAACGGTGCAACGGTATTAATCTATATCAAAATAGTCGAGAATATACTCTTTAAGCAATATTTCCTGCGCCGCCAAGGTGTTTTGGTCTGTTTCTACGGCTTTCAATTCGGTAAAATGCGGCCAACCGTCGTCGTCGTAACCTTGAAGTTCGTAATAACCGCCACGCGCCAATAAAGTACACACGGCTACGTGCATCAGGTCTTGTTTTTGTTCTTTGGAAAATTTTATTTTGGGTATGCGGCCCCGGTATTCGTTCATGCCAATCAGGAACAGGATGGCTTCCATGTTGGGCTTTTTGCCAAAGCGTTCTACCAATCCGGCTTCTAAATCTATCCAGCGTTCAAATAAAGTTCGGGTGGCGGTCAAGTGTTTCTGATTAATTGTAAATAAGTGTAAAAATTGTTTCGATTGCCGTAAGCCGCAAAGGACTTTTTTCGGCCAGTACGCAGCACGAAGTTAGCGAGAAATCGGTCGGGTTCAGTAACGGTGGCCATGTTTATTTTTCCATTTTACTTAAAGCCGCACGCGCTTCTTCCAAGTCGCCGTTTAAGCGCAATGCTTGCCGGTAGGCCACTTTGGCACTGTCTGTTTGCTGCATCTGCTGCATACACGCACCTTTCCAATAGTAGGCCACGGCATCGTCCGGGTTATTGGCCACTGCCAAATTAAAATGGCGCAAGGCTTTGTCATTTTTTTTGTCTTCCAAGTATATTTTGCCCAACGCCACGTAGGCCCCGCCGTAATTCCTATCGTGCTTTATGCAATTGATGTAGGCCGCCTCGGCTGCGGCTTTGTTGCCATGCGACAGGTAATAGTCGCCAATATCTTGCAGCGGCTGCACATCTACGGTGTCTATGTTGAAAGTGTAGCCGAACTGCTGCACGGCCTTGGGGTCGTTGTGTGCGGCCATGAGTGCGGCCAAATTGTACGATGCTTCGTAGTCGTAAGGTTGTGTTTGCAACAAATTCCGTAGTTTTTCCATGGCACCTGCGGTGTCTTTTTGCGCTGCCAGCACCGCCGAAAGCAACATGGTGGCGGCAGGATGTCCCGGTGCGGCTGCCAATATTTTTTCGGCTTCCAAGCCCGCTTCTTTGTTTTTCTTTAAGGCCAGCATGTTTCTGCCAATCAATAGCCTCACGCTTACATTGCCCGGCGAGTATCGTAGGCTTTGCTCCAGCGATTGTATGGCCGCTTCGTGGTGCCCCAGCTTACCTTCAAAATAGCCTTTGGTATATAGGTATTGGGCATTGTTCCTGTCCAAGTTCAAGGCATGTGTCACATCTACCAAAGCCATGCTGTCGGCACCTACTTCCGACAGTGCTTCGGCCCTGCGGTAGTATAGGCCCGCATCGTCGGGTGCGGCCGCTATGGAGTCGGTACATGGTTGCACCAAGGGGTTGTGGTAAGCGGGATGGTCTATGCCCGTTTGTTCGTTGCCACAAGCCGTAAACACCAATGGTAGCACTATGATGAATATCAATCTACGCACTTTATATTATTTTTCTGTATCAAAGCCAAGCAAATGTAAGCCAACTGCGTCTTAGTTTTAAATGCCTTTTCTGTCGGCTAAACTTTTTGCATGAAAAAGCTCTCCGCGTTATTTTTCTTTTTTATGGGTGGCACCCTTTTGTGCCTGGCTTTATCCCTATTGGGATGCGGCAAAAACACTGTACGCTTCATTTATCGGGATATGGCAACTGTTGTATTCCAAGGCGATTTGTATCAATTGTCCAGCGCGCCCACACCGTCCGACACGGTGACTTACGACAGTTTGAATGTAGTGGTTACGTTGCCGATAGAAGTAGTGGCCGCCAACAATGTTTTGCCTACAAAGGGGCTGGGCAATACTGCAATGGCCTTTCAACCCGGCCCGCCCGAGTATATAAATGTCGAGGCCGTGGCCGACATAAAAATATGGTCGGTAAATGGATACAACGCCCAAATGCCAGCAGGGGTGGATTTGGCCAATTCCCTTGCTTATTCGGCTTACTACTGGTCTGCCGATGATGCGGCAACCAAACAAAGTTTGATAGAAAAACTTAACGCTACCAACTACGGCAGTGCCCCCGCGGGTTTTGTATTCAAGCCTGCCGAAGCACCGGACGAAGAAAAAAACCAGCAATTTGTAGTGGAACTCTATATGCAGGGCGGCACCGTAATACGCGATACCACGACAATTTTTTACCTAAAGAAATAAGAGCGGCCAACATGAACGTGAAATACATAATTTGGTTTTGTTGCAGTGCGATATTTTGGCAAAATAGCCACGCCCAACGGGGACTAAACACCTACGCCACGGGTACTCGTGTACGCCAACCGAACCAACGTGCAACTGATTTCAAGCTCAATGCCGAAGTGGCCGCCTACAGCAATTTTAACCAAGCCGATGTTGTAACCACAAGCAACGTCCCTTTGATAAAAAGCAACAATACCGGTGGCCTGTCGGTAGCTATTGGCTGTAGGATGGCGAATAAAAAAACCCACGGCTTGTTTACGCCTTCGGTTGGCGTGCGTTTCGACAAGCAAATGGTAGCGGGCAACCAGTCATCGTTGAGCGGTTTTAAAAGTGAGGCCACCGTTGGTTATCTGTATCTGAAACCACTGATTGGCTTTAATTTTCCCATAGGTGGCGGCGGTACGTCGGTAGATATATTGGCGGGTGCCTCTTGCGGTGTGATGGTGAAACGCGCCCGCAAAGATTACACCATGGTATATGCGCCTTATCAAGATGCGGTATCGAACAGCACGCAACAAAGAGCCGTTTACGGATACGAACTGCGCTGGGGAAGCCAGAATGCAGATGCGGCATTCATAGTGCCCAACCCCTTGCTGTACACGGGCCAACTGGCAATAGTGAATGACTCCTGGGTGCCGGGCAACAGGAAAATTCGTCTTGCCTTTGAATACAACCAAGCATTTTTTGCAAGCGAATGGCGCGCCAATAGCGGCACGGTAACCCTTTTCGATGCAGGCAGGCACGTAACCCAAACCGACAGGTACATAGACAAATTTAGGTCGGCAGGCATATTGCTGGCCGTGGAATTTTAAACAGGCTCTTGGCCACACAAACAATCTCGATGATGAAAAAAGTCACTTTCTTTTTGTTGGTATTTCCGGGAGGTGCGGCCATCAGCTTCCTGTTGGGATTAATCGGTTGCCGTTCGGTAAAAGACACCACCTTTTTGTACGGCCCGGCTACCACCACGGTTTACCACCTATCAAACGGCGTGGAGGTGGGTGCCAACAGCACTTGCGCTTATGACGATGTTTATATACAAACCAACTTGGAGGTTTATGAATATACCGCACAAACAGGCCGGAATTGGGGCACCAATGCCACTGCCATGGAACGGTCGCCGGTGTATAGAAACATGGAGATTTTTAACGCCATCACAGTAGTTACGCTATTGGATTACAACAACCATTTTCCGGCCGGCAGCGACATTACCGACAGTGTGCTGTTTACCGACCTTGCCAATACGGACAACGGGTGGAGGAATAGGGAACTATTGCTGGCTGCATTGAATGCTCCGGACGAAGGCATTGTTCGCAGTTTTAAATTCAAACCCGGTACGGCTCCTGTTGCACAAACAACATGCAGGTTCGCGATTGAACTGCATACCACCAAGAACACCGTAATCCGCGATACCACCGTAGCATTTGTTTTATACCCTTAACGTAACGTACCATGAAGATTTACTACAAGCGTTTGGCCATAATTTTTATGTTTTTTGGCTTACCCGCATCGGCTCAAACAAGGTTGGATGTAATGCCCGAAGTGGGTAGCCACCTTAATTTCAACGATGCCGATTTCAGTACCACAAATGGCAAGCAAGCCTTGTCGTCGCCCAATACCGGCGGCCTTTCGCTGGGTATCAATTTTAGGGTTTCATCATCGAGAAAATGGTTGTTTCTTACGCCGTTTTTGGGTTGGCGTTACGATTGGCAGCGGGTAAATATAGATTTGCAGCAATCTACTTTTCCCGTAATCAAAAAGCAACAATTCGGCCTGCACCTTGGTGCGGTGGTGGGTGCATCCATTCCGCTAAAAAGTACCCATACGGCCATAGATGCGGGTATAGGTTTTAGCATCAATTGCATAATGGGCCGCCAAACCATACCCCTGCAATTGGGCTATGGCAGCTACCAAGACCAGTATGGCAATACCTTGAACTATCCGGCTTATGTGTACAACATGCATTGGGGGCCCAAACAAGGCGATGCGGGCATTGTACCCAATTTCGTGGCGCAGCTTGCCTGGGTGAAAAAAGATTTTATGGGCGGGAAACATCCTTTGAGGTTGGGGTTTGATTTCAGGGTGTTGCCGGAGAGTTCTTCGGGTTTTAAGATAAACAGCGGCGGTGCTACCATTTTCAATACCGACAGAACCATAGCGGCCGAAAGCCAATTCCTGGATGTACACATGAACCTGGGCTTTGCCCTAAGCATGGGCTTGTAACAATTTTACATTTTAATTACGCACATTGCCGTTTCGATGCAATAACTTAGCGGTGTAAATTTTTATGCACCACAATGGAACGTATCCAAAACATACTGCAACGAATTCAGGAAATATATTACGGCAAAAATCAAAAAACCGCAATAGATATAGACCTAATGATGGACTATGCCCGGGTACTTTATGCCGATTTGATAGAATGGCGCAGGGAATTTGGCGCAGCACCCTTCACCAGCGAACCGGCCCGGAAAAATGAAGCGGCGAAAGAAGCAGTGCCGGCAAGCCCGGAAGACCTATCGGCTCAGGACGAAACAATAGAGCAGGCCCAAGATACGCCAGTGCCGGAGGAGCAACTAAGCACCGAAATACCGGACGAACCCGAGCCGCATCCCCTGCCTGCCGACACACCCACGGTGCAATCAACGGCTCCGGAAAAGGAACAGGAAACACAAGTGCAAGCCGAGAACAAAGGCATCAGTTTTGAACCGCCCGCGGCTCAGGTCGTGCGCCACGTTGTCAAGGAAGAATTGGTAGAAGAACCCGAGGCGGTACCCGTAACCCTTGCTACCGAACCTGCACCGGCAGCCAAAGATATTCCCCTGCCCGAACCGGAATTTTTGGTGGAAAACAAAAGCACACCAACATTGGCAACCCCGATACCTCACTTGTTTACCCCGACCACAAGCCCCAAAAAGAACTTGCGTGCGGGTTTGGGCATAAACGACAAGTACCTTTTCCTGAACGAATTGTTCAACAACGACAAACAAGCATTTGAAGATGCCTTGGACGCACTCTCTGAATTTTCCACGGAAGAGGATGCCGTAAATTGGACTAAAACCCACTTGGCACCTAAATACAAATGGCACCACGAAGACAGTACCGTAGAGGCTTTTCATAAACTGATTCAAAAAGTATTTGCAGAAAGGTAAGCTATTATTTTTGCCGTACCGCCTATTTGGCTTTGTACATAACCGGCTGCGTTGCTACCCATTTTCCGCAACGCAGTTTCGTTTTTCAGGGCAGTCAAAAACTCTTCGGCGTCCTTACACGGTGCGGCGGCGCGATGCTGCACCAATGCCTGGGCTTCTACGTAGCGGCTATATTCCGGGCCGAAAAAAATGGGCTTGCCAAACACAGCAGGCTCTATTGCGTTGTGAATGCCGCTGCGCGTAAACCCGCCGCCTACCCATACCACGTCGGCATATTTGTACAGGGAGGCCAGTTGGCCCATGCTGTGTACTATGGCTATGTTGCAAGATTGCAAGGTGGCGGCATCGGCGTTCCACAAGCAGGCGCTATGCGGCCATAAAGCCAATAGCCTGTCTATATTGTCTTGATTCACGTTATGGGGCGCCACCAGCATTTTGTAATCGGCGGTTAAGTGTTCAAACGCGCTTTGCAACAGCATCTCGTCATCTTGCCAAGTGCTGCCCGCTACCAACAATTGTTTATTGCCCTTAAACAAGGCTACATTGTCGAACGATTTGTTGGATGCCAAAACCTTTGCCGCACGGTCAAATCGTGTGTCGCCGCCCAACTGCACGGGCAGCCTTGGGTTCAATGCAGCCAATAGTTTCAGGGAATGTTCGTCTTGGACAAATATTTGCGCATACCACTGCAACATTTGCCTGTAAAGGCTTCCGTACCATTTGAAAAAGGGATGCCGTTGTTGGAATACGGCAGAAAACAATATTGCGGGTATTTTACGGGCATGCAATTCTTTGAGGCAATGATACCAAAATTCGTATTTCACGAACAAGGCACACACGGGTTTTACGGCGGCTACAAAATCGTGCGCATTGGCTGCCGTGTCTATGGGTAGATAAAAAATATGGTCGGCATGGGCATAATCTTTGCTGGCCTCGTAGCCGCTGGGCGAAAAAAAAGTAAGCACTACGCTGTATTGGGGAAATTGCTGCTTTAAGGCTTCTATTACCGGTCGGCCTTGTTCAAATTCGCCAAGCGAGGCACAATGAACCCAGATGCGGGCGCGCGTGTCGCACTCCATTGCCAAGCCTATTCGTTGCAGCAGCATTTTGCGTCCGTTGTAGAACGACCTTGCCTTGCGGTTGCGCGGAACGGCAAGCCATATACCTGCCCGGTACAAAGCCATTGCTGCATCATATAGGAAAAGGGGAAATAGCATGTGATACATCATTTACTTATATATGCAATACCAATCCATCGTAGGCCAAGTAAATACCTTGGGGCAGGTTGGCACTTACATCCTTGTGCCTGCCCAATTGATGGCTGATATGCGTGAAATAGGTTTGTTCCGCACCTATTTCCAATGCTATTTCTATGGCTTGCTGCAGGGTGAAATGAGAAATATGTTGCTCGTGCCTCAGCGCATTCAACACCAATATTTTGCTGCCCTTTATCTTTTCTATCTCTTCTGCGCTTATATAGTTGGCATCGGTAATGTAGGTAAAGTTTCCGGTGCGGTAGCCATATATGGGCAATTGGTAGTGCATGGCTTTTATGGGTTGGAAATGCAGCGTATTGATGCTAAAGGGTGTTCCGTTTTGTGGTATCAAATTCAACACGGGTATGCCGGGGTATTTTTCGCCTGCAAAGGCATATTGAAATTCCCTTAACAGCACCTCCGTTGTAGGTTCATCGGCATATAAATCTATGGCCGACTGTTGCCAATAGTTATAGGCACGCACATCGTCCAGGCCGGCTATATGGTCTTTGTGGCCGTGGGTATAGATTACGGCATCGAGCGAGGGCACTTGCGCACGCAGCATTTGGTAGCGAAAATCCGGGCCGGTATCTACTACTACGCTGGTGTCTTGGTCTTTTATCCATACAGCGCTGCGCAGCCGTTTGTCTTTCCTGTCGGCAGAGGCGCATACGGCACAACCGCAGCCTATCATAGGCACGCCCTGCGAAGTACCGGTACCCAAAAAAGTGATTGTTGCCAAGTTATAAATCCATTTCGGTTTGAACTATTTGGTTGCCATCGCCTTGGTTGTTGTCGGTTAACTGGCGGTACCATTTCATCATTTCCCCGCTCAATTCCTCTTCGTTTATTTTGATGGTGGGCAATATTTCCAGCAAGGCGTTGATGCGTCCTTCCACATTCAGGAAGCGGTTGATGACCGCTACGCGCCTGTCTTCCAGCACACAAAAGCCGGAGTTGAAATTTCCTTTTTCGTATCTGACCCTGAACCTTGCTTCTTCAAACAACTGTTCCAATTTTTTAAGGGTGTTTGGTGTATATTTGAAACTCATTTTTACGTTATAAGGGTACGATTGGGCTTGCCGGGCAAATTTACAGCACTAAAATGGTAATAGCATTTTTTAAAATAATGAACCGGCGCACCAAGACCATTGGCAAATTATTATGGACATAGCGAACAGTAAACCGTTGGCCGCATTGGCTAAAGTTAGCAAAACAGTGGCAATGGCCATGATGGGAGTTTTATTGCCCCAAGGCTATGTCGGCGCACAGTTAAGTGCCTATCACGAAGAGCTGCACAACCTTACCGGGGGGGTGGTGGGCGGCGTTGCCTTTTCGCAGGTGGACGGCGATGGTTACAAAGGTTATGGAAAAATGGGCTACACCGGCGGGGGCGTATTGTTTTTGCCGTTCGGCGAAATGGACATGCCCATAAAAGATGCCACCATAGCCTTGAGCATGGAAATACTGTTTACCCAAAAGGGGTCGAAAGGCAGAGGCTCGGTTACGGGTGCGGTAAGCCAATATATCAACCTGCAATATGGCGAAGTGCCTTTCCTGATCAACTTGTACCGCGGGCCTCGCAAGAGTGGCTTTGGTGGCGGCTTTGCCTTGGGCTACCTGGCCGCCAGCGAAGAAACGGTGGATGTGGGAGGGGGTACCATTGTCAAAAACGGTTTGCCGTTCCATAAGTTCGACCTGAATTTTGTGCTTACCGGCAACCTGCATTTGTGGAACGGTTTTTTCCTAAGCCCAAGGTTCCAATACTCCATGATTTCGATACGCAACAACAACAGCAAGTACGGCGGCCGCGACCAGCAGTTCAACAACGTGGTGAGCATAAGGTTGATGTATTTGTTTAACAGAATGGAGGGGAATTAGCGGATGGCCGCCGTTGACGAAAAAAGTGTTGCTTGTACAAACGATGTCGCTTTAGTATTCCCAATCCGGGAATTTCAACTGCTCTATATGGTTCAGCACTTGCGCCATGCAGCTACCCAGTTTCTTGTTTATTTCCGTGTCCCAAAACCTGAACACCGTATAACCCAGATATTCCAAGTGGTAGTTCGCCGTTTCGTCGCGCAGCATGTTCCTTTCTATTTTTTCTTCCCAAAACTCGCGGTTGTTCTTGATTGAATTTTTCTTTTGGGGCCAATCTTTGCCATGCCAAAATTCGCCATCCACAAAAATGGCCAATTTGTATTTCTTGATTACGATGTCGGGCGTGCCGGGCAAGCTTTTTACGTTTATCCTGTACCGCAGCCCGGCGGCCCACAATGCTTTGCGCAGCCTTAGCTCGGGCTTGGTGTTCTTGGAGCGTATCTTGGCCATCAATAGGCTGCGCTCGGGGGTGGTATGTAGTTTTTGTTTTGCCATTTTCCGTAAAAGGCAACGAAGGGGCTATTGGTGGAAGTGCGGCAGGGCATTCGCCGAAAAACCATTGTTGTCCTACAGCCCCTCCAATGCCCAGCCCTTTTGGGTACAATATTCCAATACGCGGGGCAAGGCATGGCTCATGCGGCCCCAAGCCTTGGCACTGTCGTGAAATACCACAATATTGCCTGGTTGCAGGTTGAATATTACGTTCTCCAGGCACCGCTCCGGCGACAAGGCTACGTCGAAATCGCCGCTCAACAAGCTCCACATGACGAGCCTGTAACCCATTTCGTGAAGCTGTTTGGCTTGCCCGTGTTTGATGCGCCCGTATGGCGGCCTGAACAATTTACTGTTTATGAATTGTGCGGCCAGTTGCGTGTTGTCAATGTAATCCTTTGTGTCGGTTTCCCAACCTTTGAGGTGGTTGTGCGTATGGTTGCCCACCGCATGGCCTTCGTCAACAATGCGCTGGTAGAGTTCCGTATTTTCTACTACGTTTTTGCCAATGCAGAAAAAGGTAGCCCTGGCCCGGTATTTGGCCAATTGCTCCAAAGCAAAAACGGTGGCCTGCGGATGCGGCCCATCATCGAAAGTTAAGTAAACCGTGGGTTGTGCAGCAACGGCGGGCACTTCCCATTCGGCAAAAGAAGGAGTCAGCAAACGCATTACTTTGGGCGTATGGATAAGATACATAAGTAGCCCAAAGTTAAAGCAATTAAAAACTTAATCGGCCACGAAGCTGCCAATACAACATTCCCCATGGTCATCCCGCAAGCATCTAAAAAAACACCCGGCGTAGATACCGGCATGACAAGGCGGGAATAAAAGGCTTCCCATTGCCATGCTGCGGGCATCTAAACAAAGCACCCCAAAACAGCCCCCTCACAGCTTCACCAATTTCCAGTGGCGCGCCTTCCGTCCGTCGTTCCA
>JASGFI010000033.1:0-23152 GCA_047605615.1 Edaphocola sp.
TTTAATAGAAGTTTAAACAAATTGAAAATCAACTTAGCCTAAATGCACAACAGGTGTTCTATCATAAAAAACCTGGCCGGAAGGCCCCGCAAATTTATACTATTTGGGAAAAGTTCGATTAGCCTTGACTTGGCAACTTTGTTGGGGGGGGTGATAAGGCGGGGATGACAATTCCACAATTTCATTTTGGTATCATTTTCTCGCAACGGCACAACGGCGCAAAGAATTAAGCAGACGAAGGTTTTAAATGTTTATAGCCACAAAATACCCCTTGGGATTCGGCGAACCCACGGCATGGAAGCACATTTCTGTGAACATTCGACCCTTTCAAGGGCGGATTATTCCCTTTCACGAGTCAATGGTTCAGGCAAAACCGCTCGTGGAATACGAATTGCATAATTTAGTTGCCCGGATTATTGTCGATAAAAAAGCCCTTACTTTGTAGCCCTCTACAAACGAAAGTTATGGCCTTAGACAAAAACCAGATAGCCCGGCGGATAGCCCGCGAACTGAAAGACGGCATGTACGTAAACTTGGGCATAGGCATACCCACATTGGTGGCCAACTATATACCCGCCGATATAGAAATAGAACTACAAAGCGAAAACGGCATGTTGGGCATAGGCCCCTTCCCTACCGAAGAAAGCGTAGATGCAGACCTCATCAACGCAGGAAAGCAAACCGTGACCATCCGTAAGGGCGGCAGCTTTTTCGACAGTGCATTGAGCTTTGGCATGATACGTGCCGGCAAGGTGGACCTCACCGTTTTGGGTGCCATGGAAGTAGCCGACAATGGCGACATAGCCAACTGGAAAGTACCCGGGAAAATGGTAAAAGGCATGGGCGGCGCCATGGACTTGGTGGCATCTGCCAAAAACATAATAGTGGCCATGCAGCATACCGACAAGGCGGGCAACAGCAAGCTGTTATCCAAATGCACCTTACCTATTACCGGCTTGGCTTGCGTACAAAAAATAGTATCGGATTTGGGTTTCTTTGAAATAACCGAAGCCGGATTTGTATGCTTGGAACATGCCCCTGGAGTGAGCATAGACGAAATAAAATTCAAAACGGCGGGCAGGCTCGTCATTTCGCCAAATGTAAAGGAGATGGAGGTTTAATATCTTGGCAGGGCGTTCAACGTTCGAATAATAAACGCATCTGTCTGTGCATCTATGGCACAAACGCAATCGCATAGTTCGGTTATCATAGGAGCTTGCGGGCATCGGCACGAAAAACGACATGCCCAGCCAATATTAAATCTATATTACCAAACCAATTCGGGTAGATGTGCATGGTAATTTTGCCCGATGAAGAAAACAATTTTGCTGCTGGGCATTTGCGCGGCCACGGTATTGCTGTTGTCGCTGGACAGGGGCATCAATGGTGACGATAGGTATGGCAACAGCGCACTGGCTACATTCAAAGAACAAAGCAACGATTTCGTACAAGCTACCCTTCGTCTGCAAGCAGCGGTAAGACAGCTACGCCCCCACGATACTGCCGCCGCCGCAGAGGCCCGGCAAGCCCTGATAGCCTGCCGCAGTAGCTACAAGTCCATAGAAACCTTGATGGAATACCTCTTCGAGTTTCCGGTAAACCTGTACAACCGCGCACCGGTTTACGAAGTGGAAGAGCCTTATATGGAATATCAATGGCCGGTGGGCCTGCAAGTAGTAGAGGGGCTGTTGATGGAGGACGAACCTTATGACCACTACAAAGAATTGGATGACCAAAACACCTTGATAACCGAAACGGCCAAAGGCATAAAAGCCACCATGTTTGGCCAAAAACTCACCAACGGCCAATTGCTGGAAGCCATCAGGCTGGAATTGGTGCGCATAGAAACATTGGGCATAACCGGCTACGATGCGCCGCTGCTGAAAACGGGCATACAAGAATCTGCCGCGGCACTGCAAAGCGTACAAGCCTATCTGCAACCTATATTGGCTGCATGGCCCGGCCCCGAAACCGATAGCTTGGCACGTTCGCTGGAGCGGTGTATAGAAATGCTGCACGGCCCTACCAACTTCGACCATTTCGATCGCCTGCAATTCATAATTGCGGGCATGAACCCGTTGCAGCAACACTTGGCTGCTTTTATAAGACAATCGGGAATGATGCTGCAAACTCGCGCTGCCCTCAACTATGATGCACGCAACTTGTTCGACCCCGATGCGCTCCGAAAAGACAGCTTCAATCAATTGGGTACGCAGCCCGCCATGGCGGCCTTGGGCAAAGAGCTGTTTTTTGAGAAACGGCTGTCGGGCAACAATACGCGCAGTTGCGCCAGCTGCCACCAACCCAACCGCCACTATGCCGATGGTTTGGCCAAAAGCACTACGATAGACGGCAATGGCTTCGTACAGCGCAATGCCCCAACACTTCTTTATGTGGCATACCAATACGCCTTTTTTCACGATGGCAGGGCCGTAAGCCTCGAAGAACAAATGAAAGAAGTATTGCAAAACCCCAAGGAGATGAACGGAAACGTGCAACAAGTGTTGGCTTTCCTTATCAACGACAGCCATTACCGGCAGCAGTTTTCCAAAACATTTTCAAACAGAGAGGAACAGGCCATAACGCTGGAACACCTGGCGCAATGCCTGGCCGCCTTTGAGCAAACGTTATCGCCATTCGGGTCAAAATTTGACAGGTATATGGCGGGCGACACCTCGGCTCTCGATTTGCAACAGAAAAAAGGCTTCAACCTGTTCATGGGCAAGGCCCAATGCGGCACCTGCCACTTTGCCCCCATATTCAACGGTTTGCTGCCGCCTAATTACGGGCGCACCGAATTGGAGGTATTGGGCGTGCCACAGAACGGCAACCTGCACCGACCCAAAGCCGATGCGGATAGCGGCAGGTATCACTTTTTTCCCATAAAATTCAACAACGGCGCCTTCAAGACGGCCACGGTGCGCAATGCTGCCGTTACCGCGCCCTACATGCACAACGGCGTTTTCAAGGACTTGAAATCGGTAATGAACTTCTACAACAAAGGCGGCGGCAATGGCATTGGGATGAACAACGAAAACCAAACCCTGTCGGACAAGCCGCTCCACCTTTCCAAAAAGGAAATAAATCAACTGGTGGCATTCCTCAATGCCTTAACCGATGAATAGAACGGCAAATCGTCCCCCTTCATCTGCTTGGTAACAATTAGCAAACAATAAGGTAAGGATAGCTTAAAGAGCCGGTAATGTTGAGTTTAGTTTAAACCTGTCCTTTTGCAGAAAATCTAAACTCATGTTTTCCGCATTACGAAAATGCTTGCTGGCCGCTACGTTGGCCGGTTCTTCGGTAGCTCTTGCCCAAACAACCACTCCCGGTATCATCAGGGAACCATACTTGCAGGTAGCCACCACGCACAGTGTGCATATACGCTGGCGTACCGACTCGGCAGTCGGCAGCCGCGTGCGGTATGGCTTGGCGGCCGATACCCTTACCCACACCGTTACCGACAGCACCAGCACTACCGAACACGAAGTGGTGCTCGACAGCCTGACCACCCACACCAAATATTGGTACACTGTGGAAACCCTGACCGATACACTTCAAGGAGACAGCAGCAACTATTTCATGACCTTGCGTGCCGCGGGCGACACCGCGCTGATGCGCATAGGCGTGATAGGCGATTGTGGCAATAATTCGACCAATCAAATAAATGTAAGGGACCAGGTACTTTCGTACCTCGGCACCAATTACATGGATAGCTGGATATTGTTGGGCGACAATGCCTACAATACCGGCACCGACGCCGAATACCAAGCGGAGTTTTTCAATATCTACAAAGATGGCTTCCTGAAGCACAGCCCGCTGTTCCCCGCCCCCGGCAACCACGACTATGGCAATAGTTCCTCATCGGCCTCGGTGTATAACCACGCCTTGGCCCCCTATTATCAAAACTTTTCCATGCCAACGCAAGGCGAAGCCGGCGGGGTGGCCTCGGGCAAGCAGGCTTATTATTCCTTCGATGTAGGCAATGTACATTTCCTTTCATTGGATTCTCACGGCAAGGAAGACAGCACCACACGTTTGTTCGACACCACGGGCGCGCAAGTGCAATGGGTAAAAGCCGACCTGGCGGCCAATACCAACAAAGACTGGGTAGTGGCCTATTGGCACCACCCGCCCTACACCATGGGGTCGCACAACTCCGACAGCGAATCGGAATTGGTAAGCATACGCCAGAACTTCGTACGCATATTGGAACGCATGGGCGTGGACCTTATCCTTTGTAGCCACAGCCACGACTACGAACGTTCCAAACTAATGAATGGCCATTATGGCTTGGAGTCAACCTTCAACGCTACCGCGCACAACATAAGCCAATCTACCGGCCTGTACGATGGTTCCGGCAATTCGTGCCCCTACGTCAAAGACGACTCCATACAGGCCACGGGTACGGTATATGTAGTGTCCGGCTCGGCAGGCCAATTGGGCGGCTCCCAAACCAGCTTCCCACATGCGGCACTTTCTGCTTATTCCGATGCCACTCACGGGGGTGCCATGATGCTGGAGGTACAAGGCAACCGCCTCGATGCCAAATGGATATGTGCCGATGGCGTGATACGCGACCATTTCACCATGATGAAAAATGTAAATTTCCACAAAACTTATACCATTAACGAAGGCGATTCCATAACGCTGACCGCGGGTTTCAACGGCATATACAAGTGGAACGGAAATGATGCCAATACCAAGTCCATAACCGTAGCACCTGCCGACACCACCACCTACATAGTACAAGACACCTTTAGCTGCGTGGCCGACACATTTGAATTGTTCGTGGCAAGTTCCAACCCATTGCCCATAGTGCTGCAATCTTTCGATGTATCGGTAAACAACCAATGCCTTGCGGAAGTAAGCTGGGAAACAGCATCCGAAAACAACCTTGGCTATTTCGAGGTTGAATTTAGCATCGATGGCAAGAACTACGACAAAACAGGTACGGTGGCGGCCCGCAACGAGGCCAATGGCGCCACTTACCGATACAGCCACCAAAACCCGGTGACACAAGGCACGAGCCACTACCGCCTGAAATCTATCTACAACAATGGCTCGTACCAATATGGTTCCGTGGCTACCGTACATACCGCTTGCGATGCCGCTGCCATTACCGTATGGCCCAACCCCGTTACCAACGAATTGCACATACAGGGCCTGCCCGCCACCGGCAGCTGCATAATATTGCACAACAGCATAGGCGCAAAAGTGGCCACCATCAAAGTCAGCAAGGCCGAAACGGTATTGCGAATGGAAAATCTAAGTGCGGGAATGTACAGCTTGCAAATAGTTGACACCAACGGCAAAACGGTTACTACACAATTACTGATGAAGCAATAGAACCAATAGCCAAATTAGCCAAAACGAAAGCGGGGCCGGAACCAATTGGTTCCGGCCCCGCTTGATGTTGGTACTACGGGTATTTTTAAGTCGTTTTGTTTTCGGTCGCTTTGTCGTGCATTTGGCTTGGCATAACTCTTTTGCATTTTTTGTTTGGCTTTGTGCGGTTGCGAAAAACAAATGTGCCACCAAATGCGCTGGCTAAATTGTCTTTGCTTTTTCAGTTGGTAAGCTCGGCTAAAATCATTGTTTGTCTTAGGTTGTCCCGTAATATCACCGGCAAGCAAACAGTAAACGAGGCAGATCTTTTGTAAGAAGGCTGCCCCATTTGGTATCGACGGCTATCTTTTTCTTAATTTAGCCAACATTAAAAGCAAAAACCTGCTGCTTTTTACAAAAAAAGTATGCTCAAATAAAATGTCCCCAGTAAAAACGAAAGTACCCAAAAAGACCGTGGATAAGTCTTTGGCAGATGATGCCATAGTGATACAGGGTGCGCGCATGCACAACCTGAAGAACATAACCGTTTCCATACCCCGTGGCAAATTGGTGGTGGTAACGGGCGTATCGGGGTCGGGCAAATCATCCTTGACCATGGACACGCTTTTTGCCGAAGGGCAGCGCAGGTATGCCGAGAGCCTGAGTGCATACGCGCGCCAGTTCCTGATGCGCATGGACAAGCCCGACGTGGACTTCATAAAAGGTATATGCCCGGCCATAGCCATCGAACAGAAAGTAACCACGCGCACGCCCCGCTCCACCGTAGGTTCCATGACCGAAATGCAGGATTACCTGCGGTTATTGTACGCAAGGGTGGGCCGTACTTATTCGCCCATATCGGGCAAGGAGGTGAAAAAAGACGAGGTAAGCGATGTGGTGGATTTTATAAAACAACTGCCCGAAGGCGCGCGGGTACACATCTTGGTGCCTTTCCGCACACTGAACGACCGCAGTATGCCGGAGGAGCTGAACCTGCAATTGCAAAAAGGTTTTTCGCGCATTTACACGAAGGCTGCCAAAGGCAAAACTTCTTCAGGCGCGGCTTGGCGCATAGAAGAACTATTGGAAGACATAAACCAATTGCCCAAAGGCCACGATGTATATTTATTGATAGACCGCATAGTGGCCCGTGCCGATTTTGACGAAGACGACCTGCACCGGATAGCCGACAGCGTGCAAACGGCCTTCTATGAAAGCGATGGCGAATGTTACCTGGAAGTGGCCATGGACGACAAAGCCGGGCTGCATATTTTCAACAACCGTTTTGAAGCAGATGGCATGCAGTTTGAAGAACCCACACCCAATTTTTTCAGCTTCAACAATCCTTACGGCGCATGTCCGGTATGCGAAGGCTTCGGGCAAGTGTTGGGCATAGACGAAGATTTGGTAATACCCGACAGGAGGCTGAGCGTGTACGAAGATGCGGTAGTGTGTTGGAAAGGGGAAAAAATGCAGGAATGGAAAGATGCCTTTATCCGCAAGGAAGGCAGGGCGGGTTTCCCCATACACAAGCCCGTTATAGACCTTAGCGGGGAACAGATAACCGTTTTAAGGAAATGGGTAAGCGATTTTTTTAAAATGGTGGAGGAAAACCTGTACAAAATTCAATACAGGGTGATGCAGGCGCGCTACCGTGGCCGCACCCAATGCCCCAATTGCCATGGCAGCCGCCTGCGCCCCGATGCGCTGTACGTGAAGATAAACGACACCGACATAGCGCAGCTAAGCGATATGCCCATTGATAAACTCAACGAATGGTTTGAAGGCATAAAGCTTACCGATACCGAAAATGCCATAGCAAAGCGCATATTGACCGAGATAGACCAAAGGCTAAAAACCTTGCTGGACGTTGGTTTGGGCTACTTGACCTTAAACAGGCAAGCCAATACCCTGTCGGGTGGCGAGAGCCAGCGCATACAGCTTACGCGTTTCTTGGGCAGCAACCTCACCGATTCGCTTTACATACTCGATGAACCAAGCATAGGCCTGCACCCGCGCGACACGGCACGGCTGATAAAAGTGCTGAAACACCTACGCGACTTAAACAATACCGTGGTGGTGGTAGAACACGACGAAATGATGATGGAAGAAGCCGACCACATTATAGACATGGGCCCGCTGGCAGCCCACTTGGGTGGCGAAGTAATAGCCCAAGGCAATTACGATACCATAATTAAATCGCCCGAAAGCCTTACCGGTCAATACTTGTCGGGTGCGCTAAAGGTGATGGACAGGCACGAAAACACGAAGCCGCGCAAGGCCATTAATTTTATAAAAATAGAAGGTGCCCGCCAACACAATCTTAAAGATATAGATGTGGCCTTTCCCTTGAACATGCTGTGTGTGGTAACGGGTGTGAGCGGGTCGGGCAAAACAACTTTGGTGAAACAAACGCTGTATCCCGCATTGATGAAGCATTTTGGCGAAGGTACCGACAGGCCGGGCGTTCATAGGGCCTTGGCCGGCGACTTAAACGCCATTGCCCATGCAGAATTGGTGGACCAAAACCCGATAGGGAAATCATCGCGCAGCAACCCCGTAACCTATATAAAGGCTTACGATGAAATAAGGAACCTCTATGCCCACCAACGCATAGCCAAGATGCACGGTTTCCAACCAAAACATTTTTCGTTCAACGTGGACGGCGGGCGTTGCGACACTTGCAAAGGTGAGGGCGAGGTAGTGGTGGAAATGCAGTTCCTGGCCGATGTACATTTGCTTTGCGAAAGCTGCAAGGGCCAAAGGTTCAAGGAAGAAGTATTGGAAGTAACCTACCGCGACAAGAACATTAGCGACATACTGGAGTTGAGCGTGGACGAGGCCATAGCGTTTTTCAAAGATGAAAAAAACATAGCCGACAGGCTGCAACCCTTGAGCGATGTGGGTTTGGGCTATGTGAAGCTGGGGCAAAGCAGCAATACCTTGAGCGGCGGCGAAGCCCAAAGGGTAAAATTGGCTTCCTTCCTCAGCAGGGGCATTGCCAAAGACAAAATACTCTTCATCTTCGACGAACCTACTACCGGGCTTCATTTCCACGACATCAACAAATTGCTTCAATCGTTCAACGAATTGATAGAACATGGCCATTCCATAATAGTGATAGAACACAATACCGATGTGATACGCAATGCGGATTGGATAATAGACATAGGCCCCGAAGGCGGTGCGGGCGGCGGCAAATTATTGTACAGCGGCGCACCCGGCGGCCTGAAGAAAGTGCAGGAAAGCCATACGGCACAATATTTTTAAAACCTTGGTCCATGGAACAATCGCAACGTGTAAAATACTACTTGACAGCAGCCTTGCTTTTTTTGTTTTTTACCTACCCCATGCTTACTGCCGCCAATAAGCAAGTAATGGTATTGGGCATACCATTGTTGTATTTCTACATTGGTGTGGTTTGGCTATTGGGCATCGTGGCACTTTATTTCATAGCCAACAAATCGCGTAAATAAACCGCCATGAACGAAATCTTGATTATACTGGTTTCGCTGGCCTATTTGGGTTTGTTGTTTGGCGTAGCTTGGTGGGTGGAGCATAGGCGTAGCCAACGCAAAAGCGTGGTGCGCAATGGTTGGGCGTATGCCCTGTCGTTGGCCGTATATTGCACCGCATGGACTTATTACGGCAGTGTGGGCAGGGCCGTGACCAACGGAATGGACTTTGTGGCTATCTACCTGGGGCCGGTTATTATGAGCGCGCTCTTCATACCCATTTTGCAGAAGGTTATCCGTATTTGCAAGACGCAACGCATCAACAGCATAGCCGACTTTATTGCTACCCGCTACGGCAAAAGTTTCACGCTGGGTATCATCGTTACCTTATGTTGTATAGCGGGCATCATCCCATACATAGCGCTGCAATTAAAAGCTATCAGCAGCAGCTTTCACACCATAGCCAACATAGCGCCCAGCAAGCAACCAGGCATAGGCGACGACAAATTGTATATCACCTTGGTCATCGCTTTTTTCATAGCCGTATTTGGCACCCGTTCGGTAGATGCTACGGAGCGGCACGAGGGTTTGGTGGCTGCCGTGGCTTTCGAGTCGATAGTGAAGTTGGTGGCGTTTTTGGTGGTGGGGATAGTTATTACTTTTTTTGTGTTCAACGGTTACGACAATGTTTTCGATGCCATAAAGGAAAAAGGACTTGGCCATTTTTTTATACTGGAAAAACCGGATGCATACAGCAGCTGGCTTTCCATGCTGTTGGTGTCCATGCCGGCAGTAATACTGTTGCCCCGCCAGTTTCACCTTAGCGTAGTGGAAAATACCAGCGAACGCCACTTAGGCAAAGCGGTATGGTTGTTTCCGTTGTACCTTTTGGCCATAAATATTTTCGTGTTGCCGGTAGCCATGTGCGGCTCTTTGATGCTGGGCACAGGCGCCGATGCGGATATGTATGTACTGGCCTTGCCCTTGCGGCTCCATTATAAGTTCTTGAGTGTATTGGTGTATATAGGCGGCTTTTCGGCGGCTACGGGCATGGTAATAGTAGAAACCATTGCACTTTCCATTATGGTGAGCAACCATTTGGTGCTGCCGTTCTTGCTGCGCTCCAAAGTGTTCGATTATACCGAAGGCTCGGTGAAGCGGCGCATATTGTGGAGCAGGCGCATCATCATAGCCACACTGTTGCTCGTAGCGTATTTTTACAATGGATATATAGCGCCCTATTTTTCGCTGGCTTCTATCGGGCTGGCTTCCATGGCTGCCGTGGCGCAGTTTGTCCCCTCTGTTTTTGGCGGTTTATATTGGAAGGGGGCCGGCAAACATGGTGCTACGGCAGGCATCATACTTGGGTTTTCGGTGTGGTTCTATACGCTTATCATACCCAGCGGCGTAGATGCAGGATTTATAAGCAAGTCCTTGATGGCCCACGGCCCCTGGGGCATAGCTTGGCTGCGGCCCCAAGCCCTATTCGGTTTAGAAAACTTGGATTTGCTAACCCACAGCTTGATATGGAGCATGTTGTTCAATGTGGGCAGTTATGTAGTCATCTCCATTTACGCAAAATTGTCGGCACAGGAACTGTACCAGGCAAGGATATTCGTGGACATTTTCGATAAAGAAACTTATGTGTTGACCGAAGGCCAGGGCGTATATAGCGGCAGTACGCAATATGCAGACATCAGGGAGTTGCTGGGCAACTTTTTGGGCTTGGGGCGGGCCGAAGCACTCATTACCGCATTTGCGCAAAAACACGGCATCCAACTAAACAAAACCATAGCCGACTTGCGCGTGGTCAATTTCTCAGAACGCTTGTTGAGCGGCATCATAGGTTCGGCCTCGGCAAAATTCCTCATAGGAAACATAGTAAAAGACAACAGCGAACCCAACATACAAGAAGTATTGGCCATAGCCCGCGAATCGCAGCAAACCATGGAGCTAAACAAAAAACTGAAACGCCAACAAGCGGAACTATCGCAGGCTACCGAAAAGCTAACAAAGGCCAATGAACAATTAAGGCAAATAGACGAATTGAAAGATGAATTTCTATACACCGTTACCCACGAACTGCGCACCCCCCTTACTTCTATCAGGGCCTTGTCCGAAATAGTGTACGACAATCCCGGCATGGACGAAGCCCAACGCCAGCATTACCTCGATGGCGTAATAAAAGAGTCGGAAAGATTGAGCCACCTGATTACACAAGTACTCAATTTGGAAAAGTACGAATCGGGGAGGCAAAAACTCAATCTTGTCAGCGTTGATTGCGCTTTGTTGGTTGCTTCGGTAGTAAAAGCCATTAGTCCGGTAGCGGCCGAAAAAAATGTGCGCCTCGTGGTGCAATGCCAACCCACGGTTATGGTTACTTGCGACAAGGATTTGATGCACCAAGTAATCTATAACCTATTGGCCAATGCCATAAAATTTAGCCCGGCCGGCGCCAAGGTTACGGTAGCGCTACATGCAGCGGCAGATAGCTATTCGCTGTCGGTGAGCGACGAAGGCCCCGGTATTCCCGCCGAAGTGCGCGAGCTTATATTCGATAAATTTTTTCAGGCCAAGAACCAAACGGTGAAAAAGCCCGTGGGCACGGGTTTGGGCTTGGCCATCAGCAAAAAAATAGTGGAAATGCACACGGGAAATATATGGGTGGAACCGGCTCCTTCCGGAGGTTCCGTATTTATTTTTAGCGCACCTATACATATTTTGCCCTAAAGGCAGCCGCCAAATTGGCCATTATCCGTATCGCCTTTATATTTGCTTTGATATGCAAAAGGTTTTAGTGGTTGACGATGACCCCTACATACTGCTTTCCATAGAGTTTTTGATGCGCAAGAGCGGCTACGAAGTAATGGTGGCGCGCAATGGTATCGAAGCCATGGAAATAATAAACAGCAACAAGCCCGCGCTGGTGCTGCTCGACATCATGATGCCCGATGTGGACGGTTATTCTATCTGCCGCACCATAAAAACCACCCCCCGCTTGCAGGACATCATCGTGGTGTTCCTAAGTGCCAAAACCGCCGAAGACGACATACGACGTGGCCTGGATTTGGGCGCGGCCATGTATATCGGCAAACCCTTCTCCACCCGCGAACTGATGAAGAAAGTCAAAGAACTGCTGCCGGCAGGCTAAACTTGGGCTATTCAAATTCTTTCAACAACTCGTTCATTGCCGCCGTTATCTTGTCGTTGCACAAATTGCCCATGGAGCCTTCGTGCGTGTGGCGCGCAGGGTTGAAGCCCTTGTAGCCGAAAGTGCCGGCCTCCACATTGTTGCCCACTTCCCTATAAGCATCGCGAAAGCTTTTGCCCTCGTTTACCAAATCATTCACGGCCTCTACCGTAAACAGGTATTTGTATTGTTCGTCGTCAAGGATGCGCTCTTTTACTATTATTTGCGGCAGGGCGTAGTTCAGTATGTTCAAGCAATCGAGCAGGGTATCTATGCCCGGGAAAAGTATTTCTTTGGTCAATTGCAATTCGCGGTGGTAGCCCGATGGCAGGTTGGTCAGCAGCAATGCCAGCTCGTTGGGCAACGATTGCAGCCTGTTGCATTTGCCGCGCACCAATTCAAAAATATCGGGGTTCTTTTTGTGCGGCATGATGCTGCTGCCCGTGGTAAGTGCCGCAGGAAAACCAACGAAGCCAAAATTTTGGTTCATGAACAAGCATACGTCCATGCTCAACCTGGCCAAGCTGGCGGCTATGGCGGCTATGCCGGCGGCCACGAATTTCTCGGTCTTGCCACGGCTCATTTGCGCATACACCGCATTGTAATGCAAACCGCCGAAATGCAGCAACTGCGTGGTTTCCGTCCTATTCAAGGGGAAAGAAGAACCATAGCCCGCACCGCTTCCCAAGGGATTTTTATCGGTTACTTTATAAGCAGCCAACAGCAGTTGCACATCGTCCAGCAAGCTTTCGGCATAGGCGCCAAACCATAAGCCGAAGGAAGAAGGCATGGCTATTTGCAAATGCGTGTAGCCCGGCAGCAATACGTTTTTGTGTTGCTCGCTAAGGCTTATCAGGTTGCGGAAAAAAGTGGCGGTGGCATCTTTTATTTCCTTGACGGCATTTTTCAAAAACAACTTCAAGTCCACGGCCACTTGGTCGTTGCGGCTGCGTCCGCTGTGTATCTTTTTGCCCGCATCGCCTATTTTGCGGGTAAGCATCAATTCTATTTGCGAGTGTACGTCTTCCACATCGGGTTCTATGGCAAAATTGCCTTCCGCTATCTGTTGCGCCAGGGCACGAAGCTCTTGGTGAATCAAATCTTTTTCCCCGGCGGTAAGCAAGCCTACATGGCTCAGCATTTCGGTATGTGCCAGCGAGCCTTGCACGTCGTAAGCGGCCAAGAGCAAGTCGAACTCCCGGTCGCGACCCACGGTAAATTTTTCTACTAAAGCAGCTATGTCGGTATTGTCTTTTTGCCAGAGTTTCATGGAAGAAAAAATTGAACGGCGAAATTAAAGCCTAAGGCCGACAAAGCCTGCGGAAAATTATGGCAAGGGCCAAAGCACCGAAAGGCTATGACGGTTTTTTGTGGTCGGGACACCGTAGCCGGGAGATTGCATTGGGTATTACTTGTCCCAAGTTTTTGGATTATTTTTGTACGAACGCCAAGGCGTTTCGCCATACTGCTGCCCCATGATATACCTCGATTATTGCGCCACTACCCCCTGCCACCCACTGGTGGTCGAGGCCATGCTACCCTATTTTACCCAAAAATTCGGCAATGCAGCCTCGCGCATACATCCTTATGGTTGGGTGGCCGACGAGGCAGTGCAAACGGCACGAAAACAAGTAGCCTCGCTGATAGGGGCCGGCGAAGAAGAAATAGTGTTTACCTCGGGCAGCACCGAAGGCTGCAACTTGGCCATAAAGGGCGTATTTGAACTATACCAACAGGCAAAGGGCAAGCACATAATAACCGTGGCTACCGAACATAAAGCCGTATTGGACACTTGCAAACACTTGGGGCGTTTGGGTGCAGAGATTACTGTTTTGGGAGTGGACGAAGACGGCCTCATAGACCTGCAAGCACTGGAACAGGCCATACGTCCCGATACCATGCTCATAGCCATCATGTACGCCAACAACGAAACGGGCGTAATACAACCCATAGCCGAAATAGGGAAACTGGCCAAGCAGCATAAGGCACTCTTCTTCTGCGACGCCACGCAGGCCGTGGGCAAAATACCCATCAACGTGCAAACCGACGGCATTGACCTATTGGCGCTGAGTGCCCACAAATTATACGGCCCCAAGGGCGCGGGAGCTTTGTACGTGCGCCGCCGCGACCCAAGGGTACGCCTCATGGCGCAGATAGACGGCGGAGGCCATGAGCGCGGCATCAGGAGCGGCACGCTCAACGTGCCCGGTATAGTTGGGTTGGGAAAAGCGGCTGCATTGCGTCAGGAATCGATGCGGGAAGAAGCGGGGCAGCTTTTGGTGTTGAGAAAAATATTGGAAGATGGTTTGTTGGAAAATACCGCAACCGGCGTAAACGGGGGCGCTGCGCCACGCTTGCCGCAGGTCAGCAATGTGTATTTTGAAAATATTGCCGCCGCCCATTTGGTCGGGAAGCTGAACAGCAGGCTGGCATTTTCGGTAGGTTCAGCCTGTACGTCGGGCAGCCAGGAGCCTTCGCACGTGTTGGCAGCCATGAATTTATCCGACGAGCGCATCAAGGCTTCCGTGCGCCTGAGCATCGGGCGGCTTACCACCGAAGCCGAAATCAAGGAGGCCCAGCAATTGATAAACCATGCCGTAATCGAATTGAGCAAGTGATAAAATTGATAATATGGGCGGTGATTATGTACTAACTTTGTGCCACAAGGTAAAAAAACAGAACATGATTTATATTTCAGACAAGGCTAAGGAAAGGGTTTTGCAAATTCTGGAAGAGGAAAATTTGGGCACCGATTATTTTTTGCGCATCGGTGTAGTGGGCGGCGGTTGTTCGGGTTTGTCGTATAAGCTCGACTTTGACAACGAACCCCAAAAAAACGACCAGGCTTTTGAAGACAAGGGCATTAAATTGGTGACGGATATAAAAAGTTTCCTGTACCTCTGCGACACTACTTTGGAATTTACGCCCGGCCTTAACGGCAAAGGGTTTCACTTTATAAACCCAAATGCAAGCAGGACTTGCGCCTGTGGGGAGAGTTTTGCGGTGTAGGCACAACAATGAACGTTGGCCATAGCGGAACTTGGCCTAAACCGCAAATAAAGGGCGGGGGCAAATTGCTCCCGCTTTTTTTGTGTTTATGCCAAAAAGAAATTGTAGATAGCCCACAATCGCAGCATTGGTATTATCAACTCGCCCATTGCTTACCTTCGCTCGTAGATGAAGATAGACATACATACCCACATAATGCCGGAACACATACCCAATTGGTTCCAAAAATTTGGCTACGGCGACTTTATCACCCTGGAACACCACAAGCCATGTTGCGCCCGCATGATTAAAGGCGACAAGGTATTTCGCGAGGTGGAACAAAACTGCTGGGATGCGTCCAAACGCATAGCGGAGATGGACGAAACATCGGTAAACATACAAGTGCTGAGTACCATACCGGTATTGTTCAATTACTGGGCCAAGCCCGAACATGCTTTGGAATCGTCCCGTTTCTTCAACGACCATATAGCGCAGGCCGTGGCCCTGAACCCGCAACGCTTCAAGGGTATCGGCACTGTTCCCATGCAGCATACAGACCTTGCCGTGCGTGAATTGGAACGTTGCACAACGGAACTAAAAATGCCCGGCGTGGAGATAGGCAGCAACATTAACGGCCGCAACCTGAGCGATGCTTGTTTCGACCCTTTTTGGCAAGCGGCCGAAATCTTGGGGGCCTGCATTTTCGTACACCCTTGGGAAATGATGGGCGAAAACGATATGGCCAAATATTGGTTGCCTTGGCTGGTAGGTATGCCCGCCGAAACCTCGCGGGCTATATGCAGCATGATATTTGGCGGGGTATTTCGCAAATACCCCAAGCTGCGGGTTGCCTTTGCGCATGGCGGCGGCAGCTTTCCGGCTACCATAGGCCGCATAGAACATGGCTACCAAGTGCGGCCCGATTTGGTGGCCATAGACAATGACGAAAACCCGCGCAGCCATATAGGCAGTTTCTGGATAGACTCGTTGGTGCACGACCCCAAGGCACTCGATTTTATTTTGGGCGTAATGGGCCACGACAAAATATGCCTCGGCAGCGATTATCCGTTCCCGCTTGGCGAACACCATCCCGGCAAATTGATAGAAGACCACATTGCCGATGTAACGCTACGGGAAAAACTGTTGTATAGAAATGCAATGGATTGGTTGGGCGAAAGGCACTGATATATTTTGGGCTAGGGCCGGCAGGTATGTGAGGCGGGGCCGCTTTTTATTGGCAATAATAAAACCAACGGCAAAAGCCCGCCTTTTTTGAATAAAGGCGGGCTTCCGTGTGTTTCGTGCCGTTATGCTTATTTGCTGTAAATAACCCTTGTGGGTACCGGGCCGGCTATATCGTTGGCATCGAATGCTTTCTTCACCATTTCCTGTACGCCAAAATACACGTCCCAGTAGTCGGCTTGCACGGTATAGGGCCTTATGGCCAGCGATGTCATGCCATCGGCCACCTTCAGTACGCTTACCTCTGGAGCCGGTTGTTGCAATACTTTAGGGTGTTGCAACATGGCATCTGTGGCCACGCGGCGGGCTTTTTCCACGTCCATGTCCAAGGCTATGGCCATGGAGAGATCCACGCGCAGGTTGCCGTGCGTGGTATAATTGGTGATGACCCCGGTGGACAATGCGCCGTTGGGCAGTATGACCGTTTTGTTTTCGGGCGATAGAACCACCGTGTTGAAAATGCCTATTTCTTCCACCACGCCTATTACGCCTTGGGCTTCTATCATGTCGCCTACCTTGAACGGCTTGAAAATCATGATCATTACCCCGCCGGCAAGGTTGCCCAGCGAACCGTTCAGCGCGGCTCCTATGGCCAAGCCCGCACCTGCCAGCAATGCGGCAAATCCGGTAATGGGAATGCCTATCATGCTGGCAATGGCCAGAAACAGCAGTACGGTAAGCGTAACCTTGACCACCGACTTCAGGAATTTTTGCAGGGAAGCGTCGAACCTTCTGCCCGAAAGCACCTTGCCCAGCAGGCTGTTGAGCTTGCCTATGAGCCACGTGCCCACGATGTACAGCAATATGGCTCCTATTATTTTGGGTGCGTAGCTGATGGCCATGTCTTTTAATTTCAACAGCCATACTTGGCCACTGTTGAGCGCCTTGGCCCCGGCTTGGATAGTTTGGTCGATTTGCAGCAAAATCATAATAAACGGTTTTTTTGAAAAATTTAAGGTCATACGAATATCCTTTTCCTAAAGCAATTATAATGCCAAAAATAAAAAAGAATATTGGCCGGACATCAAAGGAGGGAGGCGACACGAAGCCGACGCGGCAGTTGACCCGGAAGAACACGCCACGATTTGACGAAAAGGCGAAGATGCCCCCTCGAAAACAACCCACAAAAAATCTCCTGACAAATAAGGCCCTTAAAATCTATACGACAAGCTAAGGTTCAGGTTTATTGACTGGAACGGCTGGTTGTAGCTGGTCAATTCCCTGCCGGCGGCATTGTTCCTGTTCTGGTTTTCCACCGTAAAATTTGGCTTGCTGTAAAAATAATCGGCACCGGCCGCTATGCCCAGACCCAAGGGCAGGTTGTATTGGATAGCCAGCCCCGGTTGTACGGCAAACGCAGTTTTCTTGGCGGTTTCCTGATAAATGTCCGAAACATCTTCCAGCGCCACCCTATTGCCCGCCAGGCGCGCGGCGGCAGCACCCAGCAATATCCGGCCATTCAGGCTGAAATGACCCAAGAACGGCAAACGGTATTCGGGGCCTGCCAGCAGGCTATTGGTTTGGTTCCTGCCGTCGCTCGTAAAGGTGGCTTCGTCGAGGTCGAAGTCATTTTTGTAACCTTCGGCCAATTGCTCCGCATTTTTAAAGCCAAAGGTTTGGTGGGCGGCCAATAGGGTGACACCAACCCTGTTGTTGAAAAAATAGCTGCCTTTTATGCCCAAGTTGTAACCGGTTTTGGAAAAACCCGATTTCAAGTCGCTGTATTCGCCCTTGGCAAAATTGCCCAAAGGTGCGCTAAGGCCGCCCGTCAACCCTACTTCTGTGTGTTTTTGGGCCAAGGCGTTAACGGATAGGAACAAAGTGGCGGCCACGGCCACCATGCCTTTTATTTTCGATATATTTTTCATGACGGAAAAAATAAATTGTTTATTGAATGTTTACGGTAAAATGTACATCGGCATCCACGGACCCTGGGGCGCAGTCGCCATTTTTCACATTGGGTTGGTGGTGCAGGGTAACTTCCAAATCGCCGCTGCTAACTGCCCCGGTAACAAGCGCATTGGTAAGCCCCACCCTATATTGGCCGGCGTTGTCGTCATGGTCGGTGCTGGTTATTTGGACATCCAAGGCGGCGGCGGGCTCAAAACATACCAAATGGTAGTTCCTGCGTTCCCATATTTCTTCGGTAAGGTCTTCTTCCGGTGTTTGCGACTGGTCGAGAAATGCTACCGTCAAAGTATAGTTGGCATTGGCTTTTAGGTTAAGCGTTGCGTTGCTGAGGTCGGGTGCGGCGGTATCGGTCGGGTCCAATTTTACCCAACTGGCAGTTTGCACGTCGGACGCATCGGCATCGTTGGTGGCTACCAAGCGAACGGTGGTCATAAATTCATTTTCGGGGTCTTCGGGCGAGGTTTTTGTTTCGTCCTTGTTGCAGGCGGCCCACAAAATAGTGGCCAATGCCATAGTCGTTAAAATGCGTAATTTTTTCATTGTTTCGTTTTTTAAAAATTAAAATTTATACCGCAACCTCAGCGTGTAGTTGGCACCCAAGGCATCGTTGTAATACCGGAACATATCGAGGTAGTCGCGGTAGGCGGTATTGGTAAAATTGGTAGCCGAAAGGCTGGCACTCAGGCGGTTGCGGCCTATGGGCACATCGCAACCTACGGCGGCGTTGAACAAAGTGTATGCCGCCGGGGGACTTACAAAATCTTCCGCGGCAGGATACCGGTTCTGGTGCCGCACGCTTACATTTTCTATATCAAAATAGGGGTCGGCCAATTTGCCCAACTTATGCAAATGCAGGTGCAGGCCGTTTTGGAAACGGTCGGCGGGCATGTAAATCAGGTAATTGTCCTCGCTATGGTTATAACCGCGCACAATGCCGGTTTTGGACACCAAGCCCAACCAAGGCAATACGTTGTATTGCAAAGACACATCGGCACCGGCTATGGCCACATCGCTTTGCGTGTACTGAAAGCCGAGGTAAGCCCCCCCAATCAACACCACGGGGTCGGGCATGGGCTTGGCATAAATGTAATTGCCTACCTTGTTCCAATAAGCATCTACGGTAAGGCTTAGCTTATGGCTCGTTACCGAAAGGGAGAGTACATTGTTCCATGCCCGTTCGGACTTTAGGGTAGAGTCGCCCAGCATATACATGGCGTCGCTAAGGTGCGTACCTTTAATAAACAGTTCGCTTATGCTTGGCGCACGCCAAGCCAAACCGGTATTGAACTTGGCACTTAACCAAGGCGCGAACTGGTAGGATGCTCCCAGGGTACCGGTAAAGCTACCATAGTTATAATCGCTGTTGTTTTGCCAGCGATATACGTACATCTTTTCCCAATCGCCCCTTGCGCCGGCTTCCAACGTCCAAGCATCGCGGTAATATTGGGCTATGCCGAATACGCCGCCGGTGTAGGTTCGGAAGTTGGGCAGCAGGGTGCTTACGCCGTTAAAGGTGTTGGTATTGCCCTGCGTTATGCCGCTGAAGCCCGCTACGGCCGACCAATTGTTGCGTACCTTTCGGTTGTAGCTCAGTTCCGCTGTCTGTGTTTTCAACCTGAACTGCACTTGTGGCAAGCCGCTGGCGGCTTGGGCAGAGTCGTAGGGTTCGTCGGCATCGTATTCCTTGCGGTTGTCGTCCTGCGTAGCCCAGTTCAAGACCCAGAAGTCGCCATTGGCAAGGTGGTAGCCGACATTGGCCTTCAGCAAAGAGTGCGTTACGCGTTGGTAGCTTTTTTGGATTTGGTAGGAAAATACGCTTGGCGTAAGCGGAGCTTCCAGGGCAAATTTTTCCAACAATTCATCGGCATTGCCGCTTTCGGCACCGGCAAAAATGCCCGCCTTGAAATTGTATTGGCTATACCAAGCATCCACCTTCCAGTTCCTGTGCTTAAAGGCCGCACTCAACGAAAAATCGCCCTCCGCCAAACCCGTGTTGTACAGGTAATAATTGGGGGTTTTATAATTGCCCGCACGTTTGGCCGTGCCTTGCGCCCGCCACGAAAAAACATTGTCTTTTGCCGTGTCGGCCAAGGCACCCTCTACGCTACCCGACACCGTTGCGCTGCGGCCATTGCTGCTGCCCACCAAGTATAGCTCGCCATTTATCCCCTTTGTTTCGGGCAATGCGGGCGGGTCCATCAGCACCACGCCGCCCTCGGCATCGGCACCGTAACGCACGCTGGCAGCACCTTTCAGCACCGTGATGACAGACGAGATGAAAGGATCCAGCTCGGGCGCATGGTCGTTGGCCCAGCTTTGGCCTTCCAGCCTTACGCCGTTCGACACTATCAGCACCCTGGGGCCGTACATGCCGTGTATTACCGGTTTGGACACACTGGGGCCCGACTGTACGGCGTTCACCCCGGCTATGTTTTTCAACGATTCGCCCAATGTAAGCCCCCGCGTGTTGAACAGGGCCGTGCCCGTAAGCGTACCGGCACTCAAGGTCTGCACCGCGCTGTGTATGGCCTGCCCCACTATCGTCACCTCATCTGCAAACCGGATGTTCGTGCCATGAACTTTGATATTGATAACCGTATCCGAAACCAACATGAAATTGTTGAGCTTTTTGGCATAGTAGGCCTCGGCTATATAAATCTGGTAAGCACCATAGCAAAGGCTGTCGGCCTCAAAGTTACCCGCGCCGTCCGTAACCAAACGAAGGGTATCGTTCAGGTGTATCAAACTAAGGCTTACATCGGCGGTGTGGTGCTGTTCTTCGTCGAACAATTGCCCCTTCAAGGTAAGGTTGCATTGTGCGCCAGCCAGGCCGGCACATAGCACTGCCAGCAACAAGCAAGCGATTTTTTTGACTATCACGCTAAATTGAAATATGAAAATGAGCATGGAATGCCCTGTCGGGATTATTTTTTCCGCACATGGGTTTTCGTTGCAACCACGAGGAAAATGCCTAACATAGGCAAGGAACGATATGCCGCCCCGTCCATTTTCAACCGCCACGCTCCTTCACGAGGCTTAGGAACGTTGAAATGGGAGGCTGACAATTTACACAAGCTGCAAACAAGCGGGCGGCCCCCGTAAAAAAGAAGAAAATAACAGCTTTATTTTATAGGAAAAATAAATGCTGCCCTTGAAACGATTGTAGCTGCAAGCGGCAGCAAAAATTAAGGCCAAGACCAAGGGTACAAAAAAAACGGGTTGCGTGGCATCCAACATTTTGCAATGCAGGTGTGCAGGCTCGAAACTGTATTTGTTTGCCTGCGACGTTACCACCCTGTCAACGGTGTCGGTATGGCCAACGAAGCTGTGCACAAACTCGTGCGCCACGCCGTTCAGCATAAAGCAGACGGACACCAACAACGCCAAGATGATATGTAAAGCCCTTTTAGCCATTCGGCGGCAAAGTTAGCAAATAAATGCAGATGCAACATAGTGGCAATTGAATTAACCAAAATAAAACAATGGCATCAGCGTAGCTTGCGTTCTTCTGTTTTTATTTGTAAATTTGGCTTGGTTTGGATGAAAACACCCATGATATGTTAATTGTAGTAGATAAAAATACAGCTAAAAAAGAAGTAAAGGCTGCCTTGAAGAAGATTGGTAAAAAATCGGGACAGCCCAAGCTGTCCGATTTCTTTGGCAAGCTTAAGGGGGCTTTTGGCGATGGCCTTACTTTTCAAAAAAAGCTAAGGAATGAATGGGATTAACTATGTGGTTGATACCAATTGTTTCATTTACTTCCTTGATGCCAACCCGGTATTGCTGCCCTTTGCAGAAGAAGGTTGGGCATTTTCCTATATCTCGGAAATTGAACTATTGAGCAAAAAGGACATTAGCGGCAATGAAGAAAATATAGTAAGGCAAATGCTCTCCTTGTGTTACAAGGTTAACCATTCGCAAGCACTTACCGAATTGACCATAATGCTCAAACGCAGACATACCATTAAATTGCCCGATGCTGTTGTGGCAGCCACCTCGTTGCTGCTCCAACTGCCATTAATTACTGCCGATAAAAGTTTTCAAAAAATCAAAGAAATAAATTGCATACTGCTGCAACCTTAGCAATGACTACTTGGTAGGTTTTACGTTCGCAATACCCAAACACCTACCGCCCCTTGTTTGTGGCAGCCCCGCGTGATACAGCTTCGGAATTATAAGTTCTGAAGAAAGAGGGATGCGTGCCGGCAGGGGCAATTGAATTAACCAAAATAAAACAGCGGCATGTGGCCTCCTCCCATGAGGTAAAATTCGGGTTGTGTATTATTGTTTACATTTGCCCACTTAAACAGCTACAATCGATGCCTACACTGAAATTCCGTGTTTACTGGGAAGAGGACGACAATATTTACCGCGATATAGTAATCAAGACAGGCCAGAGCTTTTCCGCATTGCACGAAGCCATTTTAAAGGCCTACGAATTTGACAACAAGCACAAGGCTTCCTTTTTCCAAAGCAACGACAATTGGCACCGCGGCCGCGAATTGGCCAGCGACGTGTTGGCCAACAAAAAAGATGCCCCGGCACTTTCCATGATGAGAACGCCGGTGTCGGCATTGGTGGAAAAGCCCGACCAAAAATTCGTCTATACCTACGACCCGGCCAAGAAATGGACTTTTTTGGTAGCCTTGATAGGCATAGACAAGGAGGAAGACAGCCGCAAGGAATATCCCTACTGCTCCAAGAAAGAAGGCGTGGCGCCCGCACAATCGGGCATCAAAGGCTTGGCCAACGAACGATTGTTGGAAATAGAAGAAAAATATGACTTGACGGGCGAAGACATGGCCGATGGTTTTGGCAACGAGGGCGAGGAAGACGGCACCAGTTCGGATGAATTTGGCGGCGAAGACAGCGGCGGCGGGGAAGATTTTTAAATATCCACCTTCTTTTTCCATGAACCTGTTTACAATCCGGAGGCCAAATATTTTTCACAAATAGTCCTATCCTTTCCTTTGTGCCGTTGTGGGCAATTCCCCATTTTTCCGCAAGAAAATAAATTCTCGTGCTAACGGGAGAACCG
>JASGFI010000034.1:0-23062 GCA_047605615.1 Edaphocola sp.
TTCATGTGCCGCGTAGCCGGATATTTTGCATAGCACCTCAAAAAAAGAATTAGCCAGTTTTTGGAATATTTCTTTCATTGAGTTGTTTTACATAAGATGTAGCTTTCAGATACATTTCATAGATGCGATTGGGTTCAGGTTTATGCACACAAAGTTGGCAGCCTGGAGTTTGACTTGCCATTTTTTTACAATAAAATTAACAACATAAGACTATATCAATACATTCCTATAATCAGCAACCACACCATTACAAATTAACACAACTGCATATTGACCTGTTTGGTAATTTGATACATCTATTGATTTGGTAGTAAGACTTGTATCTAAAATGTATTGACTTGAAGTTCCCGAAAACAGCGGCACAACCATCAAATATGCCGAAGTTGCATTTGTTGCCTTGTATTCTACATAGTTCGATGGCAAATTAAATGACGGTATAAAATTATTGACAATAGTATTTGCCTGTACCTGGGAAATTTGTGCAAAAATATTGCTGCTAATACCTGAAAGTAGCATCGCAATGAGTATAATTTTTTTCATTTTTTTTATGGTTTTGATGTTGATAGATTGAGATTGATTTTTTCGCAAGAAGCCTCATCTACATTAAGCGTTCCTGTCCATTGGTTGCTGTTGCACCCCGATATTTTTGCGGCATAGGAATGTTGGCCAATCAACAGTTCCGTTACGAATACGTTGGTGTCTTTCTCGGTGGGCACTTCCGACAAGGGCATAAAGGAACTCGTAAGTTTCCCTTTGTATTCATCGTCAATGTAGATGGAAACGCTATCTACTATACAATTGGTTGCCACAAATACATCGGAATAAAAAAGCACCTTGCCTTTTTTCAATTCGGTGTCTGTGGTTTTTCCACAAGAAGTTATACTCAATATGGAAAAAATGATGAGAGTTTGCTTCATAAAACACCTTTTTACAATTTCATAGTACAAAGAAAGGAAATTAAACAGTACGGGCTATTGTGAAAAATGGACATTTATTGGTAATAATCGGACAATTTTTTTGTCGATTTCGGGCAGTATTTTATAACTAACCAACTCACTTTACATGCGCATGACAAAGGATTAAAATGGCTCAAAATGGTCAAGACGTCAACATTTCACATTTTTTTCAATTTAACGACCATTTATGCCGTACCCACAAAATACAAACATTTTATTTTCAATGTTTCTTTTCATGGTGCATAAGGTAAGCAACTAAATACGCTTGTATCTTGCCCCCAATTAACAGTTCTCGTACAAACCAACCAAAAGGCCGGGGAGATTTTTCTTAGTCCAGTTTCACCAAAGCCTCCAACGTCCACGCTTCGGGTTTGTCGGCAAAACAGGCTTTGGCCAATGCCCAGGTTTCGGCAAAAAAATCGGTGTGGCGGTAATTGTCCAAAGCTGCCACATCGTCCCAATGGCTGCAGGTAAAATATACGTTGGTTTTGCCGTTCTCCCTGCAAAGCTGCAAGTGGCTACAGCCGGGCTGGTTCCTTATTTTTTCTTTGCGCTCGGCAAACATTGCTTCAAACCGGGCCACCTTTTCGGGTGCAAATACCATTTTCACGATGCGCGTAATCATTCAAATTCTATTTTGATGCTCTTGTAAAACAACTGGGCGCCGGTGTGCAACTTCAAACCCAACAAGCTGGCGGCCTTGCCCTGGTTGATGGCTATTTCCATGAACCCCGCTTGGTTGAACCGACAAAGGGCGTAACCCTTGCCCACATCTTCATAATCGTCGTTGATTACGGTTATAGATTCTTTGACCAAAGGTATCCTGAATTTCCGTCCCTGCCTCATGGCTTCAAAATCGGTACGGGTAAGGTTGAGTATCACATTTTCGTAGCGGTCTATGTGTATTACGTGGCACTCTACCGCATTGCCGCTTTCAATGGGTTTTATGGGATGTGGCACTACGCCGGGTTTTGCCAAGTTCAATTTTTGAATATCGAAACCGGGCCGGGTTATGTCGTGTATCAATTTTCCGGCCAAATGAAACCATTCGTTGTAGCCCGTAGCATTTTGGGCATAATGCCACACCGCTACCTCATGCCCGAAGGTGATGGGCAATATGCCGTTGTCGGCAGCTATGATGTATCGGTTTTGGGTACGCAGCAACAGCAAAGCAGCCGACCTTGCATACATCAAATCGAACAGGCAAACATGGATGCTGTTTTCGGGAAAATTGAGGTAGGAGCCTACCAATTGGTAGCTGCACTGCAACAGGTTATAGGGTTCTACCGCATGGTTAAGGTCTATGATGTTGAGGGTAGGCACATATTGGAGCAATATGCCTTTCACCACGCCAACGAAGTTGTCGCTGTTGCCAAAATCAGAAAGTAGCGTTACAATCATTTTTATCAAAAGGCCGTTTGCTTGCGGCAAACGGCCACCATTGCTCCAATTTTTTCAGAAAAATAATGCCGGTGCCAACCCCGGTCATCCGGCTACCGCACCTCGCTTCCGGCGGCCACCTTTTCTTCCGGCGACACAAATACCAATTTGCCGCCCGCATCTTCGGCCATCAGTATCATGCCGGTGCTTTCTATGCCCCGCATTTTGCGCGGTGCCAGGTTCGCCACCACCGTTACTTGTTTGCCCACTATTTCTTCCGGTTGGTAATGCAGGGCTATGCCGCTCACGATAGTCCTTTTCTCGAAGCCCAAGTCAACTTCCAATTGCAACAATTTGTCGGCCTTGGGTACTTTTTGGGCAGACAATATGGTGCCGGCGCGCAATGCTACCTTGCCAAAATCATCGAATACTATTTCTTCTTTCAAGGTTACAGTCGGCGTATCGGTTGCGGGTTCGGTTGCTGCCTTCAAGGCCGCCACGGCAGCGGCTTTGTCCTGTAATTTTTTGCGCTGCGCTTCCACCTCCGCATCTTCTATTTTACGGAACAACAGTTCGGGCGCACGTAACGGATATCCTGTTTTCACCAAATCCATGCGGCCGCCATTATGCCATTCCAGCATCTTGTCCACCACTTTCAGCAAATGACATATTTTCTTGGCGGCAAAGGGCAAAAACGGATTAGAAAAAATGGCCAGGTTGGCCACCAATTGCAGGCAAACATGCAAACAATTATCTATTAGCTGTTGGTTTTGGGCTTGCTGCTCCGGTGTCTTGGCCAACGACCACGGTGCCGCGTCCTGCAAGTACTTGTTGCCTTTTCGGGCTATGTCTATCACCTCGTACAGCGCATCGCGAAAACGGTAGCGTTCTATGGCATCTTCTATTTTTTGTTTCGACAACTGTATTTCCTTGATCAAGGCTATATCGCGTTCGTCCTTTTCGTTGTCGTGGAAGGCGGGCACTTTGCCGCCGCACAATTTGTGCATCAGCACCATGGCGCGGTTGATGAAATTGCCGAAAATGGCCACCAGTTCGCTATTGTTCCTGTCCTGAAATTCTTTCCAGGTAAAATCATTGTCCTTGGTTTCGGGCGCATTGGCACACAATACATAGCGCAAAGTATCTTGCATTTCGGGAAAATCTTCCACGTACTCATGTACCCATACTGCCCAATTGCGTGAGGTAGATACTTTCTCGCCTTCTATGTTCAAGAACTCGTTGGCCGGCACATTGTCTGGCAATACATAGCCGCCGTGCGCCTTCAACATGGATGGGAAGATGATGCAGTGAAACACTATATTGTCCTTACCGATGAAGTGTACCAATTTGGTATCGTCTTGTTGCCAATACTGGTGCCAGCTTTGGGGCAATAATTCCTTGGTGGCGCTGATGTAACCAATGGGTGCATCGAACCATACGTACAATACTTTTCCGTTGGCCCCCTCTATGGGTACGGGTACGCCCCAATTGCTGTCGCGGGTCATGGCGCGGGCTTGCAGGCCACTGTCCAACCAGCTTTTGCATTGGCCATACACGTTCGGTTTCCATTCGTCTTTTTTGCCATCCACTATCCATCCTTTCAAAAAATCCTCGTACTGGTTCAAGGGGAAATACCAATGTTTGGTAGGCTTTTTAACGGGTACGGCATTGCTTAGTGCACTACGCGGGCGTATCAACTGTTCGGGAGAAAGCGTGCTGCCGCATTTTTCGCATTGGTCGCCGTAGGCATTTTCGTTGCCGCAACTGGGGCAGGTGCCCACTATGTACCTATCGGCCAGGAACATGTTCTTTTCCTCGTCGTAATATTGTTCGCTTTCCCTTTCTTCAAACAAACCGGCATCGTACATTTTCTTGAAAAAATCCTGCGAGGTTTGGCGGTGCATGGCCGACGAGGTGCGGGAATATATATCGAACGAAATGCCCATTTGGGCAAAGCTGTCTTTGATTAGGGCGTGGTACTTGTCCACCACATCTTGGGGCGTGGTGCCCTCTTTCATTGCGCGGATAGTAATGGGTACCCCGTGTTCGTCGCTACCGCAAATAAACTGCACGTCGCGCTTTTGCGCACGTTGGTAACGTGCATAAATATCGGCAGGTATATAGCAACCCGCCAAGTGGCCTATGTGTACGGGGCCGTTGGCATAGGGCAATGCCGCCGTCACCAATATTCTCTTGTAGTCTGTAGCCATAAATGTTTCTGAGCCGCAAAATTCGGTAATAAAAACGACATTAATTCGGTGTTTATGGCTTGGTGTTTGCCCAAGGCAGTTGCCGTTTAATGCCGTCATTAAACCGTTCAATGATTTGTTTTAAGGTTGGCAAACATTTTATTGTTTATTTCAAAAGCAAACTATTAATTGCTAAAATCATTTCACCCTACCCGGATTATCCGCCACAAACGAAGCCCAGCCATTCGTTTTTTTGGCCGCCGCCTTCTTTGCCTTGGGCACGGCCACGCCACCGCTACATTCAAAATGATGGCACAAGGCCACCGCCACCGCATCGGTAGCATCAAAAAATTTGGGGTCTTCCCGAAACTTCAATTGCCGTTGCAACATCAACCATACCTGTTCCTTGGATGCATTGCCATTGCCCGTAACCATTTGCTTTATCCTGCGCGGCGCATACTCCGCCACCGTGCTGCCATGCGCCATGGCCGCCGCCATGGCCACGCCTTGCGCCCTGCCCAACTTCAACATGCTTTGTACATTCTTGCCATAAAACGGTGCTTCCAAAGCCACCATTTCTGGCCTGTGAATCTGCACCAAAGCACTTACCCTTTCAAAGATAAAATGCAGCCGCTCCGAATGTTCTTTGTATTTGGACAGGTGCAATACGCCCATCTCCACCAGCGAAAGCGTACTTTTGTCGGTATTTATGATGCCATAACCCATAGTAAGCGTACCCGGGTCTATACCTATTATTACGGACAAGGATTGAGAAATTTAAGTTTAAGGATTTTAAGGTTCAAAGCCATATCGCAAAGCCCGAAACCTTGGCTGCTTTTCCAGTATCAACCGATGAACAAAGCTACAAAAAAAATATTGCTCCATTACCTGTTGGCACCGTCACTCATGCTGTTGTTGCTATGGCTCATTTACCGCCAATTGGGCCGCAACGGCGACCTTTCCGCCCAATGGCAATCGCTGTTGGCCAATTGGCAGCGGGGCAACGCATTGGCCTTGGCAATAGTACTTGCCTTGGCACCCATCAACTGGATGCTCGAAGCGGTAAAATGGAAAATGCTGTTGCAAAAAATACAGCCGCTACCCTACCCCAGAGCCTTGGCCAGCACACTTACCGGCACGGCCTTCGCATTGGTTACGCCCAACAAAGTAGGCGATTTTGCGGGCCGCATACTCTACTTGCGCAACAGCAACAAGCTGCGCGCCGCCATAGCCGTGCTTATCAGCAACCTGTCGCAAACACTCGTTACTTATTTTTTCGGTATCGTTGGTTTGGTGTTTTTCAGCATCCGTTACCGTAGCGCATGGGCTTTTCCGGTGTTGATGTTGGCGTTGGTATCGGCTGCCTTGCTGGCCTTCCTATACCTGCGCATAGACCTTGTGGCTCGTTGGGCCGAAGGCCGTAAATGTTTGCGCAAAATCGTCATTTCTATCAGGGTGGTAAAGCGTTATTCGCGCCGCGACTTGTGGCTGCTGATGGCCGTGGCCTGCATCAGGTTTGTGGTGTACAATTTCCAGTTTGTGTTGCTGGCCAATGTTTCGGGCGCGGGGCTGCCTTGGGCAGAGGGCTTGCTGTTAAGTGCCTTGATGTTTTGGATGATTACCGTGATACCCTCCATTTTTTTGGCCGATTTGGGTGTGCGCGGCTTCGTGGCAGGCCTGCTTTTTACCGACACGGGGCTTACCCACAACAGCGTGGCCATCTTGGCGGGCAGCTACCTTATATGGCTACTCAACCTCGTATTGCCCGCCATCATGGGCAGCGCATTGGTATTAAGTATTCGCTTCGGGGAAGATTGATGCAAAAAAACATCTTGTGGCTATGGGCTTTGCATGGATATGGGTGCTTATCTAAACGCTTCCCTGCTGCCGATGCGCCTCTGCGAAAAATTGTCAGGCTACTTTTGAAATGGGTAATGTATAACATCTCCCATATAAAAGGGCAACGAACCGTGGCTCCAAGTCACGGTTCGTTGCCCTTTTGCATATTACCACCCACTTCATTCAGCCGCACACAATGCGCCAATACTCGACTTCGAGATGCAGGCGGGTTTATATATACGAGCCGACACGGTTAGTTGCCATACTCGCTCAAAAATTTAATCCGCATCAATTGTAGCTGTTCAAGGCTTACATCGTCTTTGAACTCATCGTAAACGGCCCTGATGTCGTCGTGTTCCATGGTACGGAAGAAGTCGAATATTTCCTCTTGCTCGTTTTCGTCCAGTTCGCCGTCCAGGCAATAAGCAAGGTTGAGGCGGGTGCCGCTGGCCACTATGCCTTCCATGGCCACCAGCAATTCGGTTACGGATATGTCCTTGATTTTGGCTATGGATTCGAGGGGTATTTTTTTGTCGATATTTTGGATGATGAACACCTTCAGCGCACTTTTGTTGGCCACGGTTTTCATCACGAAATCATCGGGTTTTTCTATTTCGTTTTCCTCCACGTATTTGGCTATCAGGTCCACGAACTTGCGGCCAAACTTCAGGGCTTTCCCTTTGTTCACGCCCTGTATTTTTTCCAGTTCCTCCATGGTAGTGGGGTAGCTTAGGGCCATGTCTTCCAGCGATGCTTCCTGAAATATTACGAATGGCGGCAATTTTTTCTCGGCGGCCACTTGCTTGCGCAACTTTACCAGCATGTCGAGCAACACGGGATCGGCAACGGAGGTGCCGCCTTGGGGTGCTTCTTCGTCATCCTCGCCGGTATCCAGGTCGCGGTACTGGTGGTTGAGGGCTACCTTTATGCTGAATGGTTTTTTGAGGAACTTGCGCCCGTTGTCGGTTATTTTCAACAACCCGTATTCTTCTATGTCTTTCCTGATGAAATCTTCGAGCATCATTTGCCTTATTAGCGACTGCCAAAAGGTGTCGTCCATTTCCATGATGATGCCGGCACCGAAGGATTTGAGCTTGTCGTGCTTAAAGGTCTTGATTTGTGGGTTGTTCTTGCCCAAAACCAAGTCCACCACGTAGTCTATGCCAAAGCGTTCGTCCAGTTCGTTTATGGCATCGAGCACTATTTTCACGCTGTCTTTCACGTCCAGCTTTTCCTTGGGGTTGCAACAGTTGTCGCAATTGCCGCAATTTTCTATGCTCGACATTTCGCCGAAATAGTGCAACAATAACCTGCGCCTGCAGGCACCGCTTTCCACATAGGCCACGGTTTCGGCTATTAGCTGCGCCCCCATTTCGCGTTCGCTCAGCGGCTTGTCGCGCATCAGGTGTTCCAGTTTTTGCACGTCTTTGTAGCTGTAATACAATATACATTTGCCGGGTATGCCGTCGCGGCCCGCCCTGCCTGTTTCCTGATAATAATTTTCGAGCGATTTGGGAATGTTGTAGTGCATCACGAACCTTACATCGGGCTTGTCTATGCCCATGCCAAAGGCTATGGTGGCCACTATCACTTCCACGTCATCTTTCAAGAACTGGTCTTGGCGTTGGGCGCGGATACCGGCCTCCAAACCGGCATGATATGCCACTGCCCTGATGCCATTGGCCACCAACATGCCGGCCAGTTCTTCGGTTGTTTTCCGGTTAAGGGTGTATATGATGCCGCTTTTGCCTTTGGCGCTGTTGATGTAGCGCACCATGTGTTTCAGCACTTGCGCCTTGCTGGTTTTGGCTACTATTTCATAATAGAGGTTGGGCCTGTTGAAGGAGGCCACGAAGGTGACTGGGTTTTTCAGCGCAAGGTTTTTGACTATATCGTCCTGCACCTTGGGGGTGGCAGTAGCCGTAAGTGCTATGATGGGCAGGTTGGGGTTTATTTCCGAAATCATGTCGCGCAGCTTGCGGTATTCCGGCCTGAAATCGTGGCCCCATTCGGATATGCAGTGCGCCTCGTCAACGGCCACGAAGGAAATGTTTATGTCGGCGAAGAAGTCTATGTTTTCTTTCTTGGTCAACGTTTCGGGGGCTACGTACAGCATTTTGGTTTTGCCGTCCTGAAGGTCGGTTTTCACCTTGCGTTGCTGAACCCGGCTAAGGCTGGAGTTGAGGAAATGGGCTATGTTGTCGTCGTCGCTATGGCCGCGTATCAGGTCCACTTGGTTTTTCATCAGCGCTATGAGGGGCGACACTATCAAGGCCACGCCGTCGCTTATCAATGCGGGCAATTGGTAACAAAGCGATTTTCCGCCGCCGGTGGGCATTATTACAAAGGTATCTTTGCCCGACAGAATGCTTGTTATTATTCGTTCTTGGTCGCCCTTGAATGCATCAAAACCAAAGTATTTCTGTAGTTCCTGTTTAAGGTATGGCCCGGTTTTCACTTTGGCATTGCTGGCAGTTGTATCCATGCGCTAAAAAGTATTTTATATCGAAGAAAAAGGCACCATCGCCCCTCTGTCGTTGTTTTTTTGGAAAAGTTTGCGAATTTACGAAACATAAGGCGAAAAAACGCCATGCCCGTATGTCCTCATACCATGCAGCCACGTGTACCGGCTACCAATTGATAGCACCAATGTACGATATTTTCAATTAGTTTTCAAATAAGCATTTAAAAAGCAGGAAATATTTTTTCAGAAATTTGCGGTATTCGGCTTCATCGAAGGCCATGTGTGCCTTGCCGTGGCAAATCCGTGTATCGGTAGGTTTCGGGGACGCGGGGCCGCATTTCAACATCCACTTTTTTGCCGTAACCATTTGGAAATATTCGAGGTCGTTCTTGGGAAAAAGAAATTTGTCGCACGCCCCCCAAAAAACAAACCATGGATGCCCATACTTACATTTTTTACCTAAATTGCGTACATGCGACTTCTATTTATTTCCTTGCTTTTTTTGACGTGCTTTCGTGGCCCTGTTTTCGCCGGAAAAATGTACATACCCATGGGTGCCGACAACCAAAGCAACCACTTGAAGGCTTACGGCATTGCCTTCCTTGCATTGAAGGCGGGCATTACCGTTGATTGGCTGCTCAATTACGACGGGGGGGCTTTTGCCTTGGCTCAAAACAGCGAATTGGAAAAAACCTGCAAACTGCGCGGCGTTGATTACAGCATAATGGCCGATGCGCAATACGATGGCATAGTGCAAAAAATAGCCGACCCCGACTACAACGGCGACATCATTAAATTAGAAAAAGCCCCACGCATAGCGGTATATACGCCCAAAAGCAAATTGCCTTGGGACGATGCAGTAACCATGGCCTTGGAATATGCCGAAATACCTTACGACAAAGTGTATGACGATGAACTGCTCGACGACAAACTGCATGAATACGATTGGCTGCACCTGCACCACGAAGACTTTACGGGGCAGTATGGCAAATTCTGGGGGGCTTACCGAAGCGCACCATGGTACGTGGAAGACGTAAAAACACAAGAAGCCATTGCGGCCAAACACGGGTTCAAAAAGGTATCGCAATTGAAGCTGGCCGTGGCAAAAAAAATACAGGGATTCGTAAGTGGCGGCGGCTATTTGTTTGCCATGTGCAGCGCTACCGACAGCTACGACATAGCCATAGCCGCCGATGGTGTGGACATTTGCGATGTACCCTTCGATGGCGACCCCATGGACCCGGCGGCCCAGGAAAAATTGAACTTCGCGCAATGCTTCGCCTTCAAGGATTTTGCCTTGGTAAAAAACCCGATGGAATATGAATACAGCAATATAGACAACACCATTTTCAGGCGCGTGCCCATGGCTACCGACTATTTTTCGCTGTTTACCTTCTCCGCTAAATTCGACCCCGTGCCCACCATGCTCTGCCAGAACCATACCACTACCATCAAAGGATTCATGGGCCAAACTACCGCATTTCGCAAAGAGGCATTGAAGAGCAGCGTGTTGGTAATGGGCGACAATAAGGCGGCCAACGAAGCACGTTACATTCATGGCGAATATGGCAAGGGCACCTTTACCTTCTACGGCGGCCACGACCCCGAAGATTACCAGCACCAGATAGGCGACCCCCATACCGACCTGTCCTTGCACCCCAATTCGCCGGGCTACAGGCTCATCCTGAACAACGTATTGTTTCCGGCAGCCAAGAAGAAACCACGCAAAACCTGACACGAACGTTCATCCGGCATTAAAAATCCATAATATTTTGGGGCTTACTTGTTTTATTTGAATAATTAAAGCCTACCTTTGGGCCATTCTTTTACAATTAATTTCTTTTGCACAGTGGAAAAAGAAAAGTTCCAAGGAAGAGTAAAATTCTTCAACTCAGAAAAAGGCTTTGGCTTCATCAAAAGTGATGCCAGCAAAGAAGACGTGTTTGTACACGCAACCGGCGTCATTGACGAAATCAAGGAAAACGATGCGGTTGAATTCGAATTGCAACAAGGCCGGAAAGGTATGAATGCAGTAAACGTTGTAGTGATACACTAATTCGATTACATATTTTTACCAAGTCTTTAAGGCTCGCAACCTACGGTTGCGAGCCTTTTTTATCGGCTGTTGCCATAACTAATACAACTTTTTCTTCTTGATTAGATTGTGGGTAACATCGTTGAGTTCGGGGGAAATGCGGCGCCTGAACAACGACCACCAAAACAGCAACACAAACACCACGCTGCGTATGGCAAGGTCTATAAACACATTGCCCATAAAAGGCAGCGCCCAAGCCGGCAATCCCGCTCCCAGCCCGGCACACACGGCCCATACGGTAGCCCGGCCAAATGGCTGCATGTCCATTTTACGATACAAAAAAACGGTTTTCGCTATGTTGAATATGGCCAAACCAATGGTAGTGGCCCAGGCTGCCCCATATATGCCCATGCTGTTTATCAGGAAATAGTTGAGCACAAACACCACGACCATCAGCACCAACGCAATCCAAAAGTTGAAGCGGTAATATTTGGTTACGCCTATCAGTTCAAAATTCAGCCCGGTAACCATGTCGAACAATTGGCCCAGCATCAGTATCATGACCAGCGGCTTCACGGCATCGTAGCCACCTTTAATCATGGCCATCACGTCTTGGATATTGTCTATGTTGATGTACACCAATGCCAGCATCCCCACCCCTATTACCTGCATGTTGACCGCCGAACGGCGAAACAATTCTTTCAGTTCGGCCATATTGCCCTCGTTGTAGCATTTGGTAAATGCCGGCGTGGCCGCTACACCTATTATCCGCGTGGGATTGCGCAGCATAGATACCGCCAAGGAGGCTATGCTATACACGGCCACCACCTCGAAACCGTCCAATGGCCCCAGCATAAACACATCCATCTGCATAATCAATACCGTGCTGGCCACGGTCAGGGTATGATAACCCGAAAAAGCAAAAATGTCTTTGATTTCTTCGCGGGTAAAAACACCTTTGAAACTGCCGAAAGCAAAGCCGGGGCTGCGTTTGGCCACCATAACCAAAAAAGCGAATGGTACCAGATACAACAGTACATACCACCACAAAAAACTATGAAAGCTGATGATGTGAGCCGCGTACAACAGAATCAAGGATATATAGGGTATGCGCACCAATATTTCGCGGGCAAAGTTTTGCAAGGCAGTTTTGTGCAAGCCTTGCAGGTAGCCCTCCATCCAACTAATCATGCCGGTAAGAAACGCCAATAACGGGAACAGCCAGATATACCGCTTCATCATGGCCGCATCTGCCGGGCTGTACAGGTTTTCCACAAACGGAGAAGCCAAGAGAAACAACACACATACCAACAAGCCAAGCATTGCGGGCACCAAAGCCGAAAGGGTAAGAAAAGCCCGACGCTTGCTATGCCCCGGCGGGTAACGCTGGCCATATATCAACAGCGTATAATTAAAACCAAACAATGCCAAATACGAAACCCATGTGGACACCTTTATCAAATTCTCCCTGAAACCCAACTCGCCTTTTGGGAAAAAACGGGTGGACAACACCGTTACCACTCCCCCCATCACCACGCCCGCCAAGGTAATGGCTACAGATTTGATGGATTGGCGCACTACTACACCCATATTTGTTCGGCTATTTTACAACGGCGGCAAAAATACATTTTTCTATCCCATTGTTTTTTTAAAGAAGTTTACACCTTTGCATATTGTTTTTTCACAAAAGAATGCAGTACTACTCGCGGTAGTTGATGCTTTCGATGCTTTTGGGTAAACAGTTAGGTAGCTTTGCGAATTAGTAAGACATTGATGTACGTTACCCACGCTAATTTCGGATGACCACTAACTGGAATATTTATACATTCGGCTAAATGTTGCGAGAATACGAATAGCATTATTTAGCAAAAAGACAACCAATATATTGTATTGTTTAATAAACTTTTTTATTAACTTCTAAATTTTACTACAATGAAAAAAATCCTGTTATTTATTGCATTAATGTTTTTTGCCTACAATTCAAATGCAGATGCCACAATTGCTACTATTCAGCCAGACGGCACCTATGCCATAGTGGTTCCGGATGACAATTTGAATGTTTTGTTCAAGAATGTGTTTGCAAATTCATCTACTTCGTCCTACACCATTACTGCGGAAGACGGTAAGTTTTACGTAAATTCAAATGACGAAAAAACAATTTATAGAATTGAATTACATCAAAATGGAACCAACCTCGAACTATTGAGCATGGTAGCAGGGGAAAGTTGCAACGGCGACCCCTGTTCCAAGTGTTCCTTTGCAAGCGGCGGGGGCTGTTCTTGCTCGGGTATCTTGAATGGCAAGTGCAACCATTCCATATCCAGAGTTGCCCTTGAGCAAGCTTACCCGTTCTAAGGTTAATTGCAATAAAGTAAGCGAAATCGAAAATTATTTTCAGGCTTTTAAGAAACATAAAAACACTTCCCTTACATTTGTTGCCCAATCAAAAAAAATGTACGACATATCATTGCATCATCATCATTTGCACACAGGCGCTCGGCCCGGTGGAAATGAACTGTTGTAATGAAAATCTTGCAACAAATATTTCAAAACCCGTCTGAGTAATATCCGGCGGGTTTTTTCTTTGCAAAAAAAATCCCCGCCGGTTTGTTCGGATAAACAAAGACAAAATGGACCGATTAAAAATAGCCATTCAAAAAAGCGGGAGGCTCAGCGAAAAATCGCTCAACTTATTTAAGGAATGTGGCATAAAACTATCCAACAGCGACAGGAAACTAAAAGCCGAAGCCACGAATTTCCCGGTAGAAGTACTGTTTCTCCGCGACGACGACATACCCCAATATGTGGAACAAGGCGTGGCCGATGTGGGCATCTTGGGCGAAAACGAAGTATGGGAAAAGCAAAAAGAGGTGAACATTGTAAGGCAGTTGGGCTTTGCGCAATGCAAACTTTCGCTCGCCATTCCAAAAGAAGAAAACTACACCGATTTGGGTTGGTTCAACGGCAAAAAAGTGGCCACCAGTTACCCAAATATCCTGGGCAATTTTTTCAGGGAAAACAACATCCATGCAACTATAGAAGAAATAGGCGGCAGCGTGGAGATAGCACCGGGCATAGGTTTGGCGAATGGCATTTTCGACATAGTAAGTACGGGCAGCACGCTCATCATGAACGGGCTTAAAGAGGTGGCTACCGCGGTGCGCAGCGAGGCCGTGCTGATTGCCAACAAAAATCTTTCGCCCGAAAAACAAAGCATTGTTGACAAACTCAACTTCCGCTTGCAGGCCGTGCGCAATGCCGCCGAGAACAAATACATTTTGCTGAATGCACCCAATAGTTCGCTCGAAGAAATTGGCAATATGCTACCCGGCATGAAAAGCCCCACCATACTGCCCCTGGCCGAGGAAGGCTGGAGCAGCGTACACTCCGTAGTAAAGGAAGATGCCTTTTGGGATGTGATAGATAAGCTGAAAGAATTGGGTGCCGAAGGCATATTGGTAGTGCCTATCGAAAAAATGGTCCTTTAAAAATCCTGCTACATGCACACCATAATAAAACCTGCGAAAAACACTTGGCAGCAATGGATGAAACGCCCTGCCGTAGCGGCTTCGCAACTACAATCGTTAGTGGCCGACATTTTCGAAGCAATAGAAAAATACGGCGATGAGGCATTGCTCCAATTTCGTGCCAGATACGACGGCACCGATGAAACCAAAGCCTTGAAAATACCGAAACACGCAATAGCCAAAGCAACCGACTTGCTCGGCCAGGAACTGAAAGAGGCCATACTGTTGGCAGCCGCCAATATCCGTAAGTTTCACGAAGCACAACGGGAAGCCAAGAACGTAGTGGAAACCATGCCCGGCGTGCATTGTTGGCGCGAAAGCAGGGCTATGGACAGTGTGGGTTTGTACATACCCGGCGGCAGCGCGCCTTTGTTTTCCACCGTATTGATGCTGGGCATTCCGGCCAATATAGCGGGCTGCGGGAACGTACAGCTTTGTACGCCTGCCAATGGCGAAGGCAACATCAATCCTGCAATTCTCTACGCAGCGAGTATTGCCGGAATAACCGAAATCTATGCCGTTGGCGGCATACAGGCCATTGCCGCCTTGGGCATGGGTACCGCCACCGTTAAAAAAGTGGACAAAATATTCGGCCCCGGCAACCAATATGTAACGGCCGCCAAACAATTTGCCCTGCAAAGCGGCACGGCCATAGACATGCCCGCTGGCCCCAGCGAGGTATTGGTGATAGCCGATGAACAGGCCGTTCCCGAATTTGTAGCAGCCGATTTGTTGTCGCAAGCGGAGCATGGCGGCGACAGCCAGGTGATATTGCTCACTACCGATGAAGGTTTGTTGGCAAAAACACAAGAAGCCATAACCCGACAGCTACAGGAACTACCCAGAGGTGCCATAGCCAATGCAGCCTTGCAACACAGCCGGTTCATATTGCTCGATACCTTGGATGAATGTTTTGAATTCAGCAACCAATATGCTCCCGAACATTTGATTTTGGCCATGGAACATGCAGGAAATTATGCCAACAAAGTGCGCAACGCAGGCTCTGTTTTCTTGGGCAATTACAGTTGCGAAAGTGCGGGCGATTATGCCAGCGGCACCAACCATACCCTGCCCACCAATGGCTATGCGCGCAGCTACAGCGGCGTTTCATTGGATAGCTTTTTGAAGAAAATTACCTTTCAGGAAATAAGCAAGGAAGGCTTGCAAAACATAGGCCCGGCCATAGAAATAATGGCCGAAGCGGAAGCCTTGGCGGCACATAAAAACGCCGTGAGCATAAGGCTGAAGCAAATACCACTTGAACAATAAACGAAAACAATACCATGACATTTTCCTTAAACAAAATAGTACGTCCCTCCATATTGGCACTGCAACCTTATTCCAGCGCAAGGGATGAATTCAGCGGCACCGAAGGCATTTTTATTGATGCCAACGAAAATCCTTTCGGCGAGCTGAACAGATACCCAGACCCCTACCAAAAGGAACTGAAAGCAAAAATAGGCGAGGTGAAAAACGTAGCCAAGGAACACGTATTTGTGGGCAATGGCAGCGACGAAATCATAGACCTCTTGTTCCGCATATTCTGCGAACCCGGCAGGGATAAAGTTGCCGCTTTGAACCCCAGCTACGGCATGTACGAAGTTAGTGCCGCCCTGAACAACGTGGGGCTTGTACACATTCCGCTAAATGACGATTTTCAAATAGACATAAGCACCGCCGTGGAATTATTGAAGGACGCAAGCATCAAGTTGCTCTTTCTTTGCTCGCCCAACAACCCCACGGGCAATACCGTTGGAGGATTGGAAACCTTGCTGCAAAATTTTTCGGGCTTGGTGGTGGTGGACGAAGCGTATATCGATTTTTCAACCCGGCCAAGTTTTATCCACAAGCTGGCGCAATACCCCAATTTGGTGGTGTTGCAAACGCTCAGCAAGGCTTGGGGCTTGGCTGCCGCGCGCATTGGCATGGCTTTTGCCGACAGGGGCCTCATTGGTTTGCTGAACAAGGTAAAACCACCCTACAACGTTTCTTTGCTTAACCAGCAGGCGGCCCTAAATGCCCTGAACCACCTCGATTTGTTTGAGGGAAACAAAAAAATAATATTGGAACAGCGCAACTACCTCAGTTCCGAACTATCTTTAATACCGCAGGTGGTGCATGTTTACCCGTCCGATGCCAATTTCCTGTTGGTAAAAACTACCGATGCCGACGGTATCTACCAATTTTTGACCGCACAAAAAATAATAGTACGGAACAGGAACAAAGTAGCCCCGGGCTGTTTGCGCATAACGGTGGGCACGGAAAATGAAAACAAAAAATTGATTGCCGCATTACAAAACTACCAAGCATGAGTAAGTATAAAAAAGTGCTGTTTATAGACAGGGACGGAACACTGATAATCGAGCCACCGGAGGATTTTCAGGTGGACAGTTTGGAAAAACTGGAGTTCTATCCCGGTGTGTTTACTTGGCTGGGGCGCATAGCCCGCGAACTCGATTACGAATTGGTGATGGTCACGAACCAAGATGGCTTGGGTACCGATTCTTTTCCCGAAAACACCTTTTGGCCGGCACACGACAAAATGCTTGCCGGCCTGAAAAACGAAGGCATTTTATTTAGCGAAATATTGATAGACCGCAGCTTTCCGCACGAAAACAACCCCAACCGCAAACCCGGCACCGGCATGTTGGCCCATTACCTCAAAGGCAATTACGACTTAGCCAATTCTTACGTAATAGGCGACAGGCTCACCGATGTGCAATTGGCCAAAAACATGGGCACAAAGGCAATCTATATGGGCCATGAAAGCAGCGATGCCGCATTCTCCACCCAAAGTTGGCAAGCCATATACGAATACCTGGGCAGCCAACCCAGAACAGCTACCGTGCGGCGCAATACCAACGAAACAAAGATAAACGTGCGCATCAACCTCGATGGTAGCGGCAAGGCCAACATCCACACGGGTTTGGGCTTTTTCGACCACATGTTGGAACAGATAGCCAAGCACGGCCAAATGGACTTGGCAATTGAAGTGGACGGCGATGTGCATATTGACGAACACCATACCGTTGAAGATACCGCTTTGGCTCTGGGAAGCGCGTTCTTACAGGCTTTGGGCAGTAAAAAAGGAATAGAACGTTATGGTTTTCTCTTGCCCATGGACGACTGTTTGGCGCAGGTGGCCATTGACTTTGGCGGTCGGCCTTGGCTGGTGTGGGAGGCGCAGTTCAACCGGGAAAAAATTGGCGAAATGCCTACCGAAATGTTCTATCATTTCTTCAAATCGTTTAGCGACACGGCACGCTGCAACCTGAACATAAAAGCCGAAGGCAACAATGAACACCATAAAATAGAGGCCATTTTCAAAGCATTTGCAAAGGTCATAAAAATGGCGGTAAGCCGAACGGGCAATTTTTCCATACCCTCGACCAAAGGCGTTTTATGATAGCCATCATTCAATACAATGCGGGCAATACCACCAGCGTGGCCAATGCGTTGCACAGGCTCAATTGCCCATTTGAAATAACGGACGATGCGGCTAAAATCCGTGCTGCCGACAAAGTGATACTGCCCGGCGTGGGCGAGGCCGCCTGGGCCATGCAACACCTTCGTGCCAAGGGCTTGGATGTGCTTATTCCGCAATTGACGCAACCACTGTTGGGCATCTGTTTGGGGCTGCAATTGCTCTGCCGTCATTCCGAAGAGGGCGATGTTGATTGTTTGGGCATTTTCGACACGCCAGTGAAAAAATTCGTTTCGCAGCTTGAAAGGGTACCCCACATAGGCTGGAATAATTTTACGGAGGTAAAAGGTTCATTGTTCAACGAACTTTCTGCAAATAATGATGTATATTTCGTGCATAGTTATTACGCTGCCTTGTGCAAGCATACCGTAGCCGTGTGCGACTACATACAGCCCTTTAGTGCCGCCCTTGCCCGCGACAATTTTTATGCAGTGCAATTTCACCCCGAAAAATCGGCGGAAGCAGGCAACCAAATAATCAAAAACTTCTTAGCATCATGAAGATAATACCGGCAATAGACATCCTGAACGGCAAGTGCGTGCGCCTTACGGGCGGCCAATACGGCACCGAAAAAGTGTACAACGAAAACCCGCTTGACGTGGCCCGCCAAATGGAAGACCACGGGTTCCAATACCTGCACGTGGTTGACCTGGACGGTGCCCGTTCGCGACACATAGTGAACTACAAAGCGCTGGAACAAATATGCAGCCACACGCATTTGCAGGTGGACTTTGGCGGCGGCATAAAATCTACCGGCGACATAATGGTGGCCTTTGAAAGCGGTGCCAAACAAATAACGGCGGGCAGCGTAGCGGTTGGCAATCCGCAACTGTTTTTGGGTTGGTTGCGCCAGTTTGGGGCAGAGAAAATAATATTGGGCGCCGATTGCCAAAACCGGAAAATCGCTACCCACGGCTGGCAACAACAATCGGACCTGGATGTGGCTACGTTCATAGAAGACTATTATCAAAAAGGCATTCGCAACGTAGTGTGTACCGACATAGCCCGCGACGGTATGTTAACGGGTGCAGCCACGGATTTATACAAGGAAATATTGGCCGCCACACCGGTCAACCTGATAGCCAGCGGCGGCATATCTTCCATGGACGATGTAATGGCCGTGGCCGAGGCCGGTTGCAGTGCAGTAATAATCGGTACCGCCATTTACGAAGAAAAAATAAGCTTAAAAGAATTGACCGACTATGTTGAAAAAGAGGATAATTCCTTGTCTTGATATAAAAGAAGGACGTACCGTAAAGGGCGTGAATTTCGAGGGCTTGCGCGATGCCGGCGACCCGGCAGCATTGGCCAAAAGATATGTGGAGGAAGGTGCGGACGAACTGGTGTTTCTCGACATAAATGCCACCCACGAAAACCGAAAAACACTGGTGGGCTTGGTAGGGAAAGTGGCCGAAGCCATAGACATTCCCTTTACCGTGGGCGGAGGCATCGGTAGCGTGGAAGATGCCGCCAACATCATATTGGCAGGCGCCGACAAGGTGAGCATCAACTCCGCGGCAGTGCGCCGCCCGCAATTGATAAGCGATATAGCTGCCCGATTTGGCAAGCAATGCGTAACCTTGGCCGTGGACATAAGGCTGCATGACGATGCCCAATGGTATGTATATCTCAACGGCGGCCGCATAGCTACCGACAACGAGGCGCACAGTTGGACAAAAGCGGCGGAACAACTTGGTGCGGGCGAAATATTACTTACCTCCATGAACCACGATGGCGTGAAACAAGGCTTTGCCTGCGGCATAACCGACAGTATAGCCCGCAGCATCAACATACCGGTAATAGCCTCGGGCGGGGCCGGCAACGAAGCACATTTCTTTGAACTATTCGACACAACGGCAGCCGCCGCGGGCCTGGCCGCCAGCATTTTCCACTTTGGAGAAGTACCCGTCCCACGACTAAAAAACTATTTAAAAAGTAAGCACATTCCGGTAAGATGATTGATTTTGATAAAATGGACGGGCTGGTGCCGGTCGTCATACAACACTACCTCAACAGGCAAGTATTGATGTTGGGCTTCATGAACGAAGCTGCCTACCAAAAAACCCAAGACGAACAAAGAGTAACCTTTTACAGCCGCAGCAAGCAACGCCTCTGGACCAAGGGCGAGACATCGGGCAATTTTTTATTGGTAAAAGAAATACTTGCCGATTGCGACAACGACACCTTGCTGGTACTTGCCGAACCCACGGGGCCGGTATGCCACACCGGTGCGGCCAACTGTTTTGGCCAACAAGGCGCAAAAGGCTTTCTATACGAACTGCAACAAACCATATCGGACAGGATAGGCAATGACGAAGCCAATTCTTATACCAACAAACTTTTTAAAAGGGGCATCAACAAGGTAGCGCAAAAAGTAGGCGAAGAAGCCGTGGAATTGGTGATAGAAGCCAAAGACGACAACGATGATTTATTCAAGAACGAAGCCGCCGACCTGTTGTACCATTTGTTGATATTGCTCAAAGCCAAAGGTTTTTCCCTGGAGCAAATAGAAGAAGTATTGCAAGGGAGGGTGCGTTAACGATTTCGGGGGCCATGGGCGATTTGATATAGTTTTAAAAACTTTGCCAATCCTTAAAAGATTGGCAAAGTTGAAAACCAAGCAAAAATATACACGGACCGGACACTTCGTATCCGCAAAACTATACCGGTTTAACAATTTCGTCATGAACAAACAAAGCCATCAATATTTTTAGCGGCTATAATTAGGTGCTTCCTTGGTAATCACTATGTCGTGCGGGTGGCTTTCGGCCATGCTTGCAGAGGTGATGCGTATGAATTGGGCATCTTCCTGCAACGTCTTGATATCCTTGGCGCCGCAATAGCCCATACCGGCACGCAGGCCGCCCACGAACTGCTGTACTACTTCGGTCAACGTACCTTTATACGGCACGCGGCCCACTATTCCTTCGGGTACCAGTTTCTTAATATCGTCTTCCGCATCTTGGAAATACCTGTCCTTGCTGCCTTCCTGCATGGCATCGATAGAACCCATGCCCCGATACGATTTGAATTTACGGCCTTCGTAGATAATGGTATCGCCCGGGCTTTCTTCCGTACCTGCAAAAATGGAACCGGCCATCACCGTGCTGGCACCGGCCACCAAGGCTTTAACCATATCGCCCGTATAGCGTATGCCGCCATCGGCTATGACCGGGACACCGCCGCGCTTCAATGCCTGGGCGGCTTCCATGATAGCCGTGAGTTGCGGCGCGCCTGCACCCGTTACCACACGGGTAGTACAAATGGAACCCGGCCCCACGCCCACCTTCACGGCATCGGCACCGGCATCGGCCAAGGCTTTGGCACCGGCGGCAGTAGCCACGTTACCGGCTATTACGGGTAAGTTTTTGTAGTTTTTCTTTACCAGTTTCACGCAATCTATCACCCCCTTGGAATGGCCGTGGGCACTGTCCATGGTGATAATGTCCACACCGGCGGCAACCAGCGCCTCTACCCTATCCAGCACATCGGGGGTAATGCCTACCGCTGCACCTACCAACAACCTGCCCAAGCTATCCTTGCCGGCATTGGGGTGGCTCTTGAACTGTAAAATATCGCGGAAGGTAATCAAGCCTATCAGCTTTCCTGCCTTATCTACCACCGGTAGTTTTTCAATCTTGTATTGTTGCAGTATTTTTTCTGCTTTTTGCAGGTTGATGCCTTGGGTTGCAGTTACCAGTTTGTCGCTGGTCATCACTTCCGACACTTTGCGCTTGGTGTTTTTTTCAAAACGAAGGTCGCGGTTGGTGATGATGCCTACCAACTTGTGGCCTTCTTCCACAATAGGTATGCCGCCTATCTTGTTGTCTTTCATCAGCTTGAGCGCATCGGCTATGGTGGCCGAGGGCAATAGCGTAATGGGGTCTATAATCAAGCCGCTTTCCGAGCGTTTAACGCGCCTCACCTGCTCGGCCTGCTGCACTATGTTCATGTTTTTGTGCAACATGCCTATGCCGCCTTCACGTGCCAGGGCTATGGCCAAGGCCGTTTCGGTCACGGTATCCATGGCTGCCGAAAGCAGCGGGATATTGAGCCTTATGTCTTTTGTCAATTGGGTGGAAATGTTGACTTCGCGCGGAAGCACTTCAGAGTAAGCGGGGGCGAGTAATACGTCGTCAAACGTTAGACCTTCGCCGTAAAACTTAGATTTTGCAGCCATGTGCAAAGGTATGGCAACAATCGCAACTTTTCAAAATCAACTTTGAAGTTTTTCTGCGGGCCGTAAGAAATAAGTTTCGCAATACCCCTCCATTGTCATGCTGCAAGCATCTAAAAAAAGCACCCGACCCAAACCGCCACAGGGACACAAGATTGCATATTTTATTTACATTTTTATTTTCCGTCAAAAAAAGACAATATTTACATTACAAATACTGTTTATACCTTTTTTTTTTGTTAATGATTATGTTACATGAAAAAAAGCGGAAAAAAATTTGTACTGTTGGGACTCATTTTTAATCATTTCAACAAAACACATTGTTTATGACTACAAAAGTTTACAACTGCTTTAAATGCTTGCTGCTGTTATTGGCCGCGGCAACCTTGCCGGGGGCGGCTTGGGCGCAACCCTCCACTATTTCCACTACCTCTACGTTTAGCAATAATAACGGAACCGGCACGGTAACTTTCAATTTGAGCAATACTAATTCCTATCCTGTTGTCATTACTGAAATCAACGGGGTTACCAGTTCTTCCGGCTCTGTGACGGTTGAGTTGTATTACAATACGACACCGGTAAACGGCGCACCCGGGGCTATCAGCGCGGCCAACGGCTGGACATTGTCTGCTTCGGCCACAATAACGGGAACCGCAAACCCCAGCACTACAACCACCCAGAATTTCTTGACCGGAGACTCTTTGCTGATTATTCCGGCCAACACTACCTATGGCATAGCGGTTTTCGCAACCAGCCAAAGATACTATAACACCGGTACTGCGTGGAGCGTGGCTACTACATATTCGGCGGGAGGGGTAAGCCTCGTTACCGGCCTCAATGTAGGCTATGCCGGAGGTACGCCCCCCACCGCACCAACAAATACCCCAAGGGGGTGGATTGGGTCGATAACATTCAAACCCTACTCAGGTATCGGCGCCAACAACATAGGTGTCGCTAAGTTGGTTTCCCCAAGCAACTCTTGCGCAGGCAGCTACCCCATCAGCGTGCAGG
>JASGFI010000035.1:0-22227 GCA_047605615.1 Edaphocola sp.
TTCGTTGGCCCATTGTGCGACATACGAGAAAAATCATTTTATTCCCGCTCTTGTCATGCCGTAGGCATCTATTGCGGGGTGTTTTTAGTTCCTTTCAGGATGACAATGGGGAGGGGCCGCAATTGTGCTTTTACATGGCTGTTTGGGCAACGAGATTGAATAGTATTGCCAACATGGGCGACCAAGTTCCCTGGTGTCTTGGTGCGATATTCATTGCACAAAACCATCCGGTGTGCAGTGTAGTTTCCAAGCTATGCGGCAAGCACACTTTTACATACCGTCAGCAAACATTTTTGGCCCCGGCAACCACGACATAAATTAATTTTTGGTTTGTTTAAGTGAGATAGCTACCTTTGCGCTCCCAAAACACACCGACCCCTTGTTTCGTAAGAAATAATTGACCGAGCGTTGCAAGTTGGTGTTGCGGGATTATTTATTTTTTAAACAACATTTTAATGGCAACAACAAACATCCAAAATTACGAGTTGATGTTGATTTTCACGCCGGTGCTGGCACAGGATGAATTCAAAGCCGCCCTTAAAAAATTTACCTCTTTGATAGAGGAAAATGGCGGGAACATCGTAAACGAAAATGTATGGGGACTGAAATCATTGGCCTACCCCATCCAGAAAAAAACCACCGGCCTTTATGCGGTAGTCGAATTTACTGCACCCACGGACCTCAACGCAAAACTTGAGTTGCAACTGAACCGCGACGAAAACGTGATGCGCCACATGGTTACCCATCTGGACAAGTACGCAGTAGCTTACAACGAACGCAAACGCAACGCGCCCGCGAAGAGCGAAGCAACTGAAGAAACAGTTTCCTAACCAACTTAATTATTATTGAAAATGGCAAGAGCTAACGATATAAAATACTTGACCACCACCCGCGTGGAAAAACGCCAAAAAAAATACTGTCGTTTCAAGAAATTGGGCATTAAATACATAGACTACAAGGATGCCGAATTTTTGAAAAAATTCCTGAACGAACAAGGCAAGATGTTGCCCCGCCGCATTACCGGCACTTCGCTCAAATACCAGCGCAAACTGGGCCATGCCGTAAAAAAGGCGCGCCAAATGGCCATATTGCCTTATGTTACTGACCTTTTAAAGTAAAATAACCATGCAAATCATCTTAATAAAAGACGTAGATAACTTGGGCGCGGCACACGAATTGGTTGACGTGCGTCCCGGCTATGCCCGCAACTACCTGATACCCCAGAAGTACGCCATAGAAGCCAGCACTTCCAACAAAAAGGTATTGGAAGAGCGCCAGAAAATGTTGAAGAAACGCGAAGAAAAACTATTGGCCGAAATAGCCAAGGTTGCCGATGTGCTGAAACAAGGCTCCGTAAAAATAGGCGCCAAGATAGGTACCAGCGGCAAAATATTCGGGTCGGTTACGGCCATACAAATTGCCCGCGGCATACGCGAGCAAAAGGGTTATGAGATAGACCGCCGCCGTATTGCCATCGTTGACGAGGTAAAAGAACCCGGCACTTTCAAAGCCCAGATAGACTTCGGCAAAGACAATATCGTCGATTTTGAATTTGAAGTAGTGGCCGAGTAATATAAGCCGTGCAATATTGAAAAAGCAAGGAACCGGATACACGGTTTCTTGCTTTTTTGGTTTGGAGGATGCGGCGCAGGCATTGTCCAATGGTTTTTTTACCCCTTTGGGGGCTATGTAAATTTTGCTTGGCTAAGGCTATCTTTGCGCTTCAACTTTTTATTCATGAGACAATTTTTCAAGTTTTTTCTGGCATCGTTATTGGCACTTTTGGTGGCCGGCGTGTTGTTCGTAATGGTTTTTTCGGCCATTATAGGCTCGTTTTCCAAATCAATCAGTGGGGCTTTTCCTGCCGGAAAACCAACGGAAAACAGCGATGCAAACAGCAATTCCATTCTTTACGTGGACATAAGGGAAGAGTACCACGAACTGGGCGAAGCCAATTCATTTGCACTGTTCGTTGGCGGCAAGCAGCGTACCACGGGTTTGCTCGATTTGTTGCGCTGCATTAAATACGCCAAAAACGACGGCAAGGTCAAGGGAATTTATTTGAAGCTGGGCGGCACGCCCAATGGCCTCGCTACGCTGCAACAAATACGCGAAGCATTGAAGGACTTTAAAACTTCCGGCAAATTCGTATATGCCTACGGCGACGATATACCGCAGCGCGATTATTACGTAGCCTCGGTGGCCGACAGCGTGTTCATAAACCCATTGGGATCGGTGGAGCTAAAGGGGTTGGCCTCTAACCTGGCGTATTTCAAAGGTGCGCTCGACAAGCTGGACGTGAAGCCCGAAATATTTTATTGCGGCCAATTCAAGAGTGCCACGGAGCCTTTCAGGATGGAAAAAATGAGCGACCCCAATCGCAAGCAACTGGCCTATATGCAAAGCGGCGTGTGGCAGCAAATGCTCGGTGCCTTTGCCGAACATACCAAGGCCGATACCGCTACCATCAACGGCTGGGCGCAAGCGTTCGCCGTGCGCAATGGCAGCGATGCGCTCCGCTACCATTTGGCCGATGGCAAGCGTTACAAAGACGAAATGGAAACGCTCTTGCGCAAAAAAGCGGGCTTCAGCGAAAAAGAAAAGATAAACTTCGCGATGCCTGCCACCTACATTAAATCGGTAAGCGAGGCCAGCGAGGCCAACAAAGTAGCTGTCCTGGTGGCCGAAGGAGAAATAGTGGACGGCGAAAGCGAAAGTTCGTCTTACCAAATAGCGAGCGACAATTTTATCAAGGAAATAAGGAACGTGCGCGACAATGACGATATAAAGGCCGTGGTGATGCGTGTCAACTCGCCCGGCGGCAGCGCCCTGGCTTCGGAAATAATCCTGCGCGAGCTGCAATTGTTGAAAAACAAGAAACCATTGGTAGTGAGCATGGGCGACTTGGCAGCCAGCGGCGGCTACTACATCAGTTGTCAGGCCGACAGCATTTTTGCCTTGGAAAATACCATTACCGGCAGCATCGGCGTGTTTGGCATGATGTTCAACACGCAGGACTTTTTCAATAAAAAATTAGGCGTAACTTTTGACGGTGAAAAGAACGCGCCCTATGCCGACTTCCCCAACCTCAACAGGCCCATGACCGACGTGGAAAAGCAAATAATGCAAGCCGGCGTGGATTCTATTTACCTAACCTTCAAAAGCCGGGTAGCCGCAGGCCGCAAAAAAGACATGGCTTACATAGACAGCATAGGACAGGGCAGGATATGGACAGGTATCGCCGCATTGCAAAATGGATTGATAGATGCCATAGGCGGCCTTGACAGGGCGGTGAAAAGTGCCGCCGCCATAGCCAAACTCAATAGCTACACGACCGTGAACTACCCCGAGGTGGAAGATAAAATGGAGAAAATACTAAAACTGTTGGGCACCAACGGAGCAAGGGAACGTTTGTTGGCCGAACAGGTGTTGGAACATGAAATGGGCAAAGATTACAAATGGTTCAGGCTATTGCGTAGTATGCAACAACAACGCAGCCACCTGTGGATGATGATGCCGGTAGTGCCGGAGATTTATTAGCCGGGCTTTGCGCGTCTTTTGGGAATTAGGGGCGTTTGCCGTGCTGTTTATTTAATGTTGACAAAAGGCCGCCAATGCAATAACTTTGCGCTGCAAAAAAATAAATCAAGACAATGGCAAAAGTAAATGTGGGTTTGGTACAAATGACCTGTACCGCCGACAAGGCGGCCAACTTGGCCAAAGCCATAGAAAAAACACGGGAGGCCGCGGCCAAAGGTGCCCAAATAGTTTGCCTGCAAGAGCTGTTTACCTCCCTGTATTTCTGCGATGTGGAAGATTATGCCAATTTCCGGTTGGCCGAGGCCATACCCGGCCCATCTACTGACTGCTTGGCGGCGGTAGCCAAAGAATTGGGCGTGGTAATCATAGCTTCTTTGTTTGAAAAAAGGGCCGAAGGCTTGTACCACAACACCACCGCGGTGCTGGATGCCGATGGCTCTTACTTGGGCAAATACCGCAAGATGCACATACCCGACGACCCCGCCTTTTACGAAAAATTTTACTTCACGCCCGGCGACTTGGGTTACAAGGTATTCAAAACAAAATTTGCCGCCATAGGCATCTTGATTTGCTGGGACCAATGGTATCCCGAGGCTTCGCGCATAACGGCGTTGAAAGGCGCCGAGATATTGTTTTACCCCACGGCCATTGGTTGGGCTACCGACCAGGACGAAGAAACCAATGCCGACCAATACAATGCCTGGCAAACCATACAACGCAGCCATGCCGTGGCCAATGGCGTGCCTGTGGTAAGCGTGAACCGTGTGGGGTTTGAGCAAGACGGTGCCATGAAGTTTTGGGGCGGCAGTTTTGTGGCCAATGCCCAGGGCAAGTTGCTGTACTTGGCTTCGCACGACAAGGAAGAGGTGCATGTACAGGAGCTGGACTTGCAGCAATCCGACTACTTCCGTATGCACTGGCCATTCCTGCGCGACCGCCGCATAGACAGCTACCAGCCCATTACCAAGCGTTTCATCGATGATGAGGCTTAAGCTGTCCCACTTATTATTTCCTTAAAAAAGCAAAGAACATTGACTAACGCAGTATATCCGGCTGAATTAGGCTATTATTTCCCGGCAGAGTTTGCCCCGCACGATGCCGTATGGCTCAGCTGGCCGCATAAAGAGGCTTCGTGGCCGGGCAAGATAAATACCATTTTTCAGCCTTATTGCCGGTTTATAAAAAAGGTAGCCGAAAGCGAAAGGGTTTGCATCAACGTGGCCGATGAGGCGTTGGAGGCATTTGCCGTTCATCAATTGCAATCGGCCGATGCCGACTTGTCGCGCATTAGCTTTCACTTCAACCCTACCGACGATGCCTGGTGCCGCGACCATGGGCCGGCATTTTTGATTAAGCCTAAGGCTGCACAACCCAAGGTGATTGTTGATTGGGGCTTCAACGCTTGGGGCGGCAAATATCCACCCTTTGATTTGGACGATGTGGTGCCCACGCGCATAGCCGAGGAGTTGGGCTTGCCGGTGTATCATCCGGGCATCATTATGGAAGGCGGTTCGGTGGATTTTAACGGGGCAGGCACTTTGCTTACCTCCAAATCTTGCTTGCTGAACCAAAATAGGAACGCCCGTTTGAACCAAGAACAAGTAGAGGCTTATCTGCGCAATTATTACGGCGTACAGCAAATATTGTGGGTGGACGATGGCATAGTGGGCGACGATACCGACGGGCATATAGACGATACGGTACGTTTTGTAAATGAAGATACAGTAGTGACCGTGGTAGAGCATAACCAACAAGATGAAAACTACGATATACTGCAACATAACCTGAAGCAATTGAAACAAATGCGCTTGTTGAACGGCAAGCAGCTGAACATTGTGGAGCTGCCCATGCCCGATGCGGTAATCTATGAAGACCAAAGGCTTCCAGCCTCTTATGCCAATTTTTACATAGCCAACAAATCGGTGATAGTGCCTACTTACAGGTGCGCGGCCGACGATGTGGCATTGCAAATATTGCAACAACAATTTGCCACCCGCGAAGTGGTGGGTATAGATTCTACCGATATTATATGGGGCTTGGGCAGCTTTCACTGCCTCAGCCAGCAAGAGCCGTCGGCGATGGAGATAACCATGTAGCAACAGGGGCAGCAAAAATTTGCCACTTACTTTTTAGAAAAGGTAATGGGCAATATCGTTACCTTGTGAAACAATTGCCATACCCAATTTGCTTGCATACTATGGCAACCCTAAAAAACAAGATTACAAAACAATGGAAACAAACAAACCCATAATAGGCATCACTACTGGCGACCTGAATGGTATAGGCCTGGAACTTATCATCAAGGTGTTTTCGGATTCGCGCATGTTGGAACTCTGTACCCCGGTGGTATTCGCCTCCAACAAAGCCATCAACTACTACCGCAAATTGCAGCCCGATGTACAGTTCAGTTTTGCCGGCACCAAGCGTTTCGACAACTTGAACTTTAAGCAAGTAAACATTTACAACTGCTGGGAAGAAGAAGTGCCCATCAACCCGGGAACCTTGACGGCAGAGGCCGGCAAGTATGCCGTGCGGTCGCTATTGGTAGCCGCCCAATGCCTTAAAGACGGCGATATCGACGCATTGGTCACGGCCCCCATTCATAAAAAGAATACCCAAGTGCCTGATTTTCCCTACACGGGCCATACGCCATTTTTGAAAGAAAAATTTGAGGCCAAAGACGTGGTGATGATGCTGTACAACGGCAGCTTCAGGGTAGCCTTGGCAACGGAACACATACCCCTGGCCGATGTGGCCAAGACCATAAGCACCAAGCTGATAGTTCAAAAGGCACAAATATTGAAAGATGCGCTGGTAAAGGATTTTGGCATAGCCAAACCCAAAATAGCCGTACTGGGCCTAAACCCCCACGCCGGCGACGAGGGGCTGATAGGGCAAGAAGAACCAACCATCATAAAACCCGCCGTAGAGCAATTGCAGCAAGCCGGTATCATGGCTTTTGGCCCTTACAGTGCTGATGGTTTTTTTGCCCAACACCAATACCAAAATTTCGACGCGGTGCTGGCCATGTACCACGACCAGGGCCTGATACCCTTCAAGGCTTTGGCCGGGCAGGAAGGCGTAAATTACACCTTGGGCTTGCCGGTGGTGCGCACCTCGCCCGACCATGGCACGGCTTTTGACATAGCAGGCAAAAGCATAGCCTCGCCCGACTCCATGCGCGAAGCGGTGTATCAGGCCATAGACATACTGCGCAACCGTGCCGAATATGCCGAATACACGGCCAACCCATTAAAACGCCAACGATTGGCCAAAGAAAGATAACATTGACTATGGAAATAAACACGGCCGCATATCTTGTAAGCAGCGCAAAGGTAGCCCAATGCCCCAAGCCCGACAGACCCGAATATGCCTTCATTGGCCGGTCCAATGTGGGCAAAAGCTCGCTCATCAATATGTTGACGCGCAATGCCAAATTGGCCAAGGTTTCCAAAACGCCGGGCAAAACGGTATTGATTAATCATTTCATCATCAATGCCGACAAACAGGGCAATGGCGGCTGGTACCTGGTAGATTTGCCGGGTTATGGCTACGCCAAACGCTCGCAGGCGCAGCGCGTGCAATGGCAAAAAATGCTGGAAGATTATTTCAAGAAGCGCGACAACCTGCAAACCGTTTTCGTATTGATAGACAGCCGCATCAGTCCGCAACGGATAGACTTGGATTTCTTGGCCTCGCTGGGCGAATGGGGCATACCGTTCAACGTGGTTTTTACCAAGGCCGACAAAAATTCGCAAAGCGAAACCGCCAAAAATGTACGCACCTTCATCAATGCCATGAAGCAGGAATGGGAGTACATACCCCGCCACTTCGTTACCTCCGCGGTAAAATTTTTGGGCAGGAACGACCTGCTTGGCTATATACACGAAATCAACGAAAACTTTGACCCGGCGCAGCCGCACCTGGTGCTTGGCAAGGAAGAATAAAAACTGATTTAACACCTACTATTAATTTATTATCCACGATGAAGAAAATCGTTTTCGCACAAGGAATAGTTTTGGTGTTGTTGTTCATGGCGGGCATTGCCTGTAATGGCCAGGGCCAACCCGGAAAACCCGGCTTGAAACGGCCACCGCTGGTTACTACCCAAGTAGCCAGGGCGGTAAGAACCAAATCCGTACTGAGCCAAAGATTGTTGCATCCCGATGCGGCATTGGAAAATAAAGTGAACGAGCTTTATAACCGCCTAACGCCCCGGCAAAGGGCGGCGCAAATGATAATGACCGCCAGCAGCCCGGTAGCCGGTTTGGGCTATCCTTTCGGTGCGGCACAAAAGTTGGTACAGCAGGACATTGCCGCCAACGTGGTGTTCTTGAAAGGAACGGCAGCGGGCTTCAAGCAAGAAGCGGCAAAGCTCAAGGCCGATGTAGGTGCCGAACCGGTAGGCCCCTTGTTTGCCTGCGATTGCGAACCTACATTGCTGCCCTCGAAATGGAGCGATGCCGGTCACATAAAGCCTGCCGCCGACCAGCAAGACACCGCAACCGTACAACAAGAAACACTCAAGATTAACGCACTGGTAAAAAATACAGGAGTACAGCTCAACTTTGCGCCGGTGGCCGATGCGGCCATGAACAAAGCGATAATCAACAAAAGGTCGTTTGGCGCTACGGAAGCGCAAATATTTCCTTTGGCAGAGCAGTTTATCGTTACCAGCCAGCAAGGCGGCATAGGTGCTACCATAAAGCATTTCCCGGGCCATGGTGCCGTAAAAGGCGACTCGCACAAGCAATCGGTTTACATAGACGGCGAACTTACCGAATTGCCTTTGTTCCAGCGGCTGATTACGGGTGCCGAGCCGCCGGCAGCGGTTATGGTGGGCCATATCATTGTACAAAACAATCCTAAGTACGGTACCGATGGCCTTCCCGCAACCTTATCGAGGAAAATAATTACCGACCTGTTGCGCAACGAACTGCACTACGATGGTATCATCACCACCGATGCCTTGAATATGGCGGCTGCGGCCAAGGTGGCCGATGCGGACTGGAAATCGGTAGAGGCCGGTGCAGACCTTATATTGATGCCCAGGAATGCTGCCGCGCTCAACAAAAAAATAGTGGCAGCCATGGCCGCCAACAACGGGTTGAGCCGGCAAATAGAAGCCTCCGTAAAGCGCATATTGCGCTATAAAATAATTACCAATCAATGACCGTATCTTGAAAGACTATAAGAAATATTTTATTGTTCCCGCACCTCCTGCCGAACTATATGTAGCGTTGACCAATCCGCACGCCATTACGTTGTGGACCGGCGAACCTGCCGTTATGAGTACCGAACCCGGTACCGAATTTTCGTTGTTCGACGGCAGCATCGAAGGCAGGAATATCGACTTTGAAGAAGGTAGAAAGATAGTGCAGGAATGGTATTTCGGGGCGGAAGAAACACCGTCCGTAGTGACCATGAAACTTCATGAACATAAAGGCGGTACTTCGGTGGAGCTGCGCCACACCAACATTCCCGACGATGCCTACGACGACATGGTCGAAGGTTGGAACGAAGTTTACTTTGCCGCCCTGCTCGATTTTTACGTAGAATAGCCCTTTTATAAATTTCCTTTATTGCGGCAATGGGAAAATGTGGGCTTATCTGTAATTATTTGAACCTCATTTACTAACGATGTGCCCGCCGCGCTTTTTTTGACGAGCCGGGACTATTCTGCCGTGGCATTGTTTTTCAATAATTAAACAACTGTTTAATTATTGCTACTTTTGTCCGGTCGATTTGAGATTTTCTTATCGGATTCAGTGCTTGTTTAACACATTCGTTCCAACAATACAATTAGAACAGGCACCCACTTTAAATTAAACAAAACTCGTGATGAAATATTTTCGATGCCTGCTTTCCCTTGCCTGCATTTTACCTTTTGCGATAAGGCTGAATGCCCAAACACCTGCCGATACTTTGGTTGTTGATTTGGAACAATGCACCGCTTTCGCCTTGCAAAACAGTCCGCTGCTGCAACGCTCTTTGTTGGATAAGGAAATAACGGAACAAGGCATAAAAAGCAAACTGGCCGATTGGTATCCCCAATTGAGGTTTGACGGAAGCTACCAACACAATTTTCAATTGTCGGTAAACAACATCAATGGCCAAATCATCAAACTGGGCAAGGCCAACACATCGTCCGGTCAACTATCTTTAACCCAGAATATCTTTACCCCCGATATATTGCTGGCCAGCAGCACCGCCGCACCGGTAAGGAAGCAAGCCCTGCAAAATGTAGAAGCCACTAAAATAGATTTGACCGTAAACGTGGCCAAGGCATTTTACGATGTATTGCTTACCCGCGACCAAATAAAAGTGTTGGACGAAAATATAGTGCGCCTGGAACGCAGCCTGCAAGATGCCTACAACCAATACGAGGTAGGCATAGTGGACAAAGTGGACTATAAACGTGCCACCATTTCGCTTAACAATACCAAAGCGGAGCGTAAGACAGCCAACGCTGCGTTAAATGCCAAATATGCCTACCTCAAAATGCAAATGGGCCTGCCCGATACCGTGGGCATAAAATTGGCCTACCATACCGAAGATTTGCGAACGCTGGCCGTAGCCGATACCTCAGGTACTCTGGCATTGCAAAATAGGATAGAGTACCAACAGTTGCTTACGCAAAAAAGGTTGCAGGAACTTAATTATGATTATTACAAATGGCAGTTTGCCCCAACGGTTAGTGCCTACGGCAACTACAATTTGAATTACATCAACGACAATCTTTCCGGCCTGTACAAAGATAACTACCCCAATTCTTATGCCGGTATCAAGCTGGGTGTCCCCATTTTTCAAGGCATGAAAAGGATACGCAACATCAGGCAAGCAAAAATGCAAATGGACAGGGTGGACTTGGATTTGGAGCAGGTAGCCCTATCGGTAAACAATGAGGTGAACCAGGCCATAGCCGCCTATAAAGGATACCTCAACGATTACAATGCACTTAAAGAAAACGTGGAGATAGCCCGCGATGTGTTCAACACCATAGAACTGCAATACAAAGCCGGTGTAAAAACCTATCTGGAAGTGATAACTGCGCAAACAGACCTGCGTACCGCCGAAATAAATTACAACAATGCCCTGTACCAGTTGTTGGCCGCCAAATACGATTTGCAAAGGGCATTGGGTACCGTAACTATCAAATAAATACTACAACTACTTTACGATATGAACCACTTTAATCATAGCAGCAGTTTGGTTTTTGCCATAGCGTTACCCTTGATGATACAATCTTGCGGCAACCAACAGCAGGCACCGCCACCCGTGCCACCGGCAGTAGTAACCACCCAAGTAGTGACAGAGGGTGCCGCCAATTATTACGACGAATATCCGGCTACCATTACCGCCTTGAACGAAACCGAGTTGCGCCCCCAAGTTACCGGCTACATTACCGGCATCCACTTTAAGGACGGGCAGCATGTAAGCCAAGGCCAGATCTTATATACCATAGACCAGCAAACCTATCAAGCCGGTGTGTCCGAGGCCGAAGCCAACCTTGCCGTAGCAAAAGCCAACCTCCGTAAGGTACAAAAAGATGCCGACCGCTATATAGCCTTAGATAAAAAAGACGCTATTGCCAAGCAAGTGCTGGACCATGCCCTGGCCGATTTGGAAAGTGCCCAAATGCAGGTGCGCGCGGCCGAAGCCGGTGTAAGAAGCGTGCAGACCAACCTGCGCTATTCCAAGATAACAGCACCCTTTAGCGGTACCATAGGTATATCCTTGGTGAAACTGGGCGCCAGCGTATCGCCGGGTACCACCTTGCTGAATACAATTTCTTCGGACAACCCGGTAGCCGCCGATTTTTATCTGGACCAACAAAACCTTGCAGCATTTGAGAAATTGGCCGCCAATGCACGCACAGGCGATTCGGTATTTACTTTACTGTTGCCCGATGGCTCCGAGTATGGCAATTATGGAACGATAGCCAGCATAGACAGAGCCGTAGATGCCCGCACGGGCACCATAAGGGTCAGGTTGTCCTTTGCCAATGCCCATCAGTCTTTAAGGCCCGGCATGAGCGCGACGGTACGGGTGCTACATGCCAACGGCAGCCATTCGGTGCTGATTCCTTATGCAGCAGTAACCGAACAAATGGGCGAGTACTTCGTGTACAGGGTTACCGACAGCAGCACGGCTACGCAAGTGAAGGTGAAGCTGGGGCCTGCCATAGGTCAGAATGTTATAGTGGAAGAAGGAATAGCCGCCGGAGAAAAAATAGTTACCGAAGGATTGCAACGAGTGAAAGAAGGCGGTAAAATTCAAGAAGGCAACGCGGCAGCGGCAAATGCAAAAGGCAACAAACAATAATGGTAGCTTCCATAGCAGGGGGTACAATCTTACTTAAAAGAAAATGATAGCAGAAACTTTTATCAAACGTCCGGTAACGGCCATCGTGGTATCGTTGGTAATAGCCGTGGTGGGTATAATAGCTATACTTAACTTGCCCATAGGCCAATATCCGGAAATAACACCGCCCACCGTACAAGTTACGGGCACTTTTACCGGTGCCGATGCGCAGACGGTAGAGCAAACCATGACCACCCCCATTGAAACCCAAATCAATGGTACGCCCGGCATGACGTATATGTCCAGCACCAGTACCGCCGATGGCCGCAGTTCCATAACGGTAAACTTCGAGTTGGGTACCAATATAGACGTGGCCACGCTCGACGTGCAAAACCGTGTAAGCATTGCCGAGCCTACCCTGCCGGAGCAGGTGAAGCGTTTGGGGCTTACCACACGCAAGCGCAACCCCAGCATGTTGATGCTGGTGGCCTTGTATTCGCCCAAGGGTAAGCATGACGTAACCTTTGTGGACAACTATACCAATATCTTCGTCAAAGATGCCTTGCTTAGGGTGGCCGGTGTGGGCGATATATTTTCCCGCGCCGACGATTTCAGTATGCGTATATGGCTCGACCCCATAAAAATGAGTGTATTGGGCATGAGTACCAGCGAGGTTGCGGCCGCATTGACGGAGCAAAACTTGCAAATGGCGGCAGGCTCCGTTGGTGCGCCGCCCCAACAAGGCAATCAAAGTTTTGAATACACCGTGTTTACCAACAGTCGGTTGTCGTCCGTCAAGGATTTTGAGGAAATAGTGGTTCGCAATAATCCGGCACAAGGCAATGTCGTTTATTTGAAAGACATAGCCCGGGTGCAGTTGGGCAAATTTTCTTACGCATCCAATTCTTTTGTGGACGGAAAACGTGCCAGCTACCTATTGGTGTACCAGGCACCCGGCAGCAATGCCCTGGCTACGGCCAAAGGTATTTATGCCAAAATGGATGAATTGAAAAAATCGTTCCCCAAGGACGTGGATTATGTGGTGCCTTTCGAGTCGGTATCGGTAGTGGAAGTTTCGATAGATGAAGTGGTAGAAACCTTGGTGGAAGCATTGGCTTTGGTGACTCTGGTCGTATTTCTGTTCCTTCAAAGCTGGCGTGCTACCCTCATTCCCATATTGGCCATTCCCGTGTCCATATTGGGTACGTTCATTTTCTTCATACCGCTGGGGTTCACTATCAATACCCTTACCCTTTTTGGCTTTGTGTTGGCTATTGGCATAGTGGTGGACGATGCCATTGTGGTAGTGGAGGCCGTGCAGCACTACATAGACACGGAAGGCCTGTCGCCCAAAGCCGCTACCAGAAAGGCTATGAAAGATATAAGTGCCCCCGTTGTAGCCATTGCGCTCATATTGGCCGCCGTGTTCGTGCCCGTTGGGTTTATACCGGGTTTGGTGGGGCGGTTGTACCAGCAGTTTGCCATTACCATTGCCATATCGGTGTTGCTTTCGGCCTTCGTGGCTTTATCGCTTACCCCGGCCTTATGTTCCATCATGTTGAAACCGACCGAGGTGCGCAAGGATTCAAAGGGCCTCAACAAGTTCTTCTATAATTTCAACGAATGGTTCAGGCGCATCAGCTTGAAATATACCTTGGGCGTGCGCAAAACCATTAAAACCTCTCGTTGCGCGCTTATTGCATTGTTGTGTATCATAGTGGGTACGGTGTTTTTGTTTAAATCCAAACCTACCGGTTTCATACCCAATGAAGACGAGGGGCGTTTGTTCGTAACCTACGAATTGCCCGATGCGTCCAGCACCACCAGGAGCTTGGCAGTATTGGATAGCGTTATGAACATACTCAAAGCGACAAAAGGAGTGAAGCACTTTGCCGGTTTGGGTGGTTTGAACGTAATCAATTTTTCCATGAAACCCAATGCAGGCACGGTGTTTACCTCGCTCGAACCTTGGGCCGACCGTAAAGACAAGTCGCTGCAATTGCAGGCTATAATGGACACGCTGAACAAGAAATTTTCGGTAATCAAAAGTGCCCGCATCTTGGTCATTGCGCCACCGGCAATACCCGGTTTGGGACAAACAGGCGGTTTTACTTTCGAGCTGCAACAACGTTCCAGCACGGACAACATAAAGCAATTTGAACAAACGGTGAACAACTTTGTGGCCGCGGCCAACCAAAAGCCCGCCTTGAAAGGCGTATATACCTTCTTCAACGCACGTACCCCGGCCTATAAGCTGGACGTAAACAGGGATTTGGCCAAAAAAATGGGCTTGAGCCTGAGCGATGTTTACAGCACCCTGCAAACGTTTTTGGGCAGCAGTTACGTAAACGATTTCACCGCCTACGGGCGCAACTTTCGCGTGGTGGCGCAGGCCGATAAAGCCTATCGTGGCGACATTAAGGATTTGTCCAAGTTTTTCGTAAAAAACAGCAATGGCGCCATGGTGCCGCTCAGTGCCGTTGCCACTTACAGGGTGATAGAGAATGCACCTGTCATTTCGCATTTCAACATTTTCCGTACGGCCGAAGTAAATGGCAATGCCGCGCCCGGTTACAGTAGCGGGCAGGCCATAGATGCGCTGAAAGAAGTGGCCGCAGAAATCCTGCCCGAGGGTTATGGTTACGAATTTGCCGGCATGTCGCGCGAAGAAATTAAAGGCGGCAGCAGCACTATTATTATCTTCAGTTTGTCCATTGCTTTTGTGTTCCTGTTTTTGGCGGCGTTGTACGAAAGCTGGTCCATACCGTTTTCGGTGTTGCTGGCCGTGCCCATTGGTGCCTTTGGTGCCATACTGACTTTGTTTTTCATACCCAAGCTTACCAACAACGTATATGCCCAAATAGGTTTGATAACGCTCATAGGTTTGGCGGCCAAAAATGCCATCTTGATTGTGGAATTTGCCAAAGAGCGCGTAGATTACGGCATGGGCGTGGTGGCGGCTACCTTGGATGCGGTCAAGCTGAGGCTTCGGCCTATCATCATGACGTCGCTTGCATTCATACTCGGTATATTGCCGTTGGTGTTTGCTTCCGGGGCGGGTGCCGTGTCGCGCAAGACCATAGGTTTTACGGTGCTGGGGGGCATGTTGGCCGCCACTTTGCTGGCAATATTCATAGTACCTGTATTGTTCGTGGTCATTACCCGTATTGCCTACGGCAAAAAGATAGCCAAAAGGCAAGCTGAAGCATTGTTTGACGGCGACGAAACGGAATAAGCGGGGAGGATGAGCATAGCGGGTATTGTTTCGTAAATTAAAAATTGTACTTTTGTTTGTCCTGATGAAATAAAGTACAATTTTTAAATATCATGTTTTACAGAAGGCAAAATTTCCCTGATGCGGATAACGAAAGCAAGGTTAGGGTCTTCCGATTATTCATACTTCGCACCGGGTAAAAATGTGCAATCGGGTTTCGTTGTTCCCCCTGTACGACATTCAGGAAAAAATCCTTTCATTCCCCCTTTGTCATGCCGTAGGCATCTATTGCAGTGTGTTTTTAGATGCCTACGGCATGACAAAGGGGAGTTGGTTTGCATGGTTGTTTTAACAACGGGATTGTTGGGGTTCATAATAGTATTTCCAAAATGAGCAGTCAAATTCCTTGGTGTCTTGGTGCGATGTTGGTTGCTCAAAACTATCCGGTGTGCAGTATAGCATGTCATGGTTTGGCCGATGCTTGGGGAACTTTGGGCGCAACCAATACCTATAGCTACTTTACCATTGGCGGCACCAACAAATATTTTGTTGCCGGAAATTATTGATTCATAAACCGGGGGAAAGCCAGGTGCCGTATTGCCCGGCTTTCCCCCATGTTGCTGTTTTTTTATGAAAAAGTATTTATCCTTAATCTTGATATTCTGTGTCGCGTTCGAAAGTAAAGCACAACCATTTGACCAATACACAAAACAATGGGCTACTTATTTTGGCGGACAAGGCACACGTTTTACAAGTAGTTTTATAGACGGTGAAGGGAATATTGTTGCCGTTGCCGAAATTACGGGAGGTTTAAGCCCGGTACTTAACGACAGTGCCTATTACAACCAATTTGTTACTTCGTCGCTACCCGAATTTTTGTACAATAGTTCCATGGTAACGTCAGGTTATTCCCATCAAACATTGATTGCCAAATTTGACACGAATGGCGTATTGCTCCAGTCGGCATATCTTCCTTTTTATCCTGTTGTCGCAAAAAATGACGACGACGATAATATTTATATTGCGGGTCTCACCACTTTAAACAATATAGGCACGGCAAACGCATGGCAATCAAATCCGCTTCCCGTATATCAAACCCAATCTGAAAAAGGGATCATGGTAAAACTAAATCCCGATTTTTCCATCAATTGGCTTACTTATACACCCACCGAGAGCTCCGTATGGGGGTTTTGTTTTGATGAAAGTTTTAATATATACGGAATAGCTCATACGCAAGTGCAAAGTGGCATTACCACCCAAGATGTGTTTCAGCCGGATTTTATCTATGAGGCAAATGGAAATACGTATTATCGTAATGGTTATTTATTTAAGCTGAACAACCAGGGCCAACTACAGTGGGCTACGTATTATGGGTTGACTTATGGTTACGCAATCGATTATAAGAGGGGGGAGCTTATAACTTCTTTTAGTAGATATGCCTCTTCGTTATCGCAATACGATAGCTATTACTACACGTCAAATGCTTATTCCCAAAGTCCTTCCTCGCAAGTTATATCAAAATTTAATGCGGCAACGGGCCAGCGTACCTATAGTACCTATTTGGGCACCGGCGTTACGGGCATTGCCAATGATGGCGTAAACTATTATTTCTATGGATGGGGCGGCGCAGTGTCGAGTGGGCTGATTGGCCCCAATGCTTACCAAGCAAATGTTAACGGCCTTACGGATTTCTATTTGGGGAAGTTCGACCCAAATATAAATCCGATATGGGGCACTTACATAGGAGGAACGGATATGGAATTGATAAACCCATATAACAATGTTTCTTTTAAAGACAGCGCAATTTACATTGTTGGCTACAGCGGAAGCAATTGGAACATAAATTCGCCAAACCCATATCAAAACAACAATGCAGGCATCGGCGACCTGATTACGATGAAATTTGACACAAGTGGTTCGTTTGTTTGGGGTACTTTTTTTGGGGGGGGATGGCGATGAACTATATGGAAACATTGCCCCCGTCAGCGATAGTATTTTTTATTTGGTAGGCAGTACATTTAGCTTGCAAAATATATCCACGCAGGGCAGTTACCAAGAAAACTTAAGTTTTCACCCCTCCTATCCTTCGAGTAATTATGGGAATGGTTTTATTGCAAAGTTTGCACCTGCACCCCAAACTGAATTGTCGGTGCCGGTATTTGGACAAAATAATTTTTTAATTTATCCCAACCCGACAAATGGAACGGTCTATTTTTCGGACTATCTGAAAACCAGAGTTTATAACACATCGGGACAAGCAATCATTACCAATGACTTTTCCAAACAGCTAAACATTGCCGCCCGGCCCAATGGTGTCTATTTCGTAACATTAACCGACAAAAAAGGCCATACCAAGCAGGTCAAAATCATAAAAAAATAGTCCCCCTTGTTTTGGGTTACGGTAACGCCGGACGTTGGTGGCCAACTTTGGCCTAAGCCTTCTCTTGCCTCGGTTCTGTTACCGGCACGCCCTGCACATCTTTTATCTTGCCATAACCACCCAACACGTTCCTAAGGTTATGAAAACCTTCGCGCTTCAAAAGCGAACAGGCTATCACGCTTCTGTAGCCGCCCGCGCAGTGTACGTATAGGTTGGCCGCATCGTCCACCTGCGCCATGTGCAGCGGGTTGGTCATTTCGTTCAACGGCAAGTTTTGGGCACCTTTTACATGGCCGTTTTCAAACTCGGCAGGCTTGCGTACATCCAGCACCAACAGTTTGTTGTCAAATGGCATGTCGATAGCCAACTCCTCCGGTTCCACGTCTATAATCATGTCTGTTTTTTTGCCGGCAGCTGCCCATGCGTCGAAACCGCCAGCCAAATAACCGGCAATTTTATCCAATCCCACACGCGCCAACCTTACCACCGTTTCTTCTTCCTTGCCTATTTCCGTAACCAAAATTATTTCTTTGTCGAAGGGCACAATGCTGCCCGCCCATTCGGCAAACCTGCCGTCCAGCCCAATGCTTATGGCATCGGGCACAAAACCTTCGGTAAATATGGAAGAAGGGCGCGTGTCCAATATTACGGCACCTTCCTTGGCGGCTTGTTCAAATGCTTCGACAGGCAAGGCCCTTAGCGCCGTTTTCTTCACCTCCTCCAGGCTGTCGTAGCCTTTGGCATTCATTTGTGCGTTCAGGGGAAAATAAGCGGGTGGGGCAGCGAGGCCCGTGGTTACATCTTTGATAAATTGTTGTTTGTCGCCGGCCAGTAGCGCATAGTTGCTCTCTTTTTGCGCGCCTATGGTACTGTATGTTTCCTTGCCCAAATTCTTGCCACATGCCGAGCCCGGCCCGTGGGCGGGATACACGATTACGTTGTCGGGGAGCGTCTTTATTTTTTCGTTCAATGAATCGTACAACATGCCTGCCAATTCTTCCTTGCCCATGTTGCCGCTAAACAAGTCGGGGCGGCCTACGTCGCCCACAAACAAAGTGTCGCCGGTAAATACGCAATATGGGTTGCCGTCTTCGTTATGCAGCAAATAGCTGGTGCTTTCCAAGGTATGGCCCGGCGTGTGGAGCGCCTTTACTTTTAAATGGCCAACGGCAAATACCTCACCGTCCTTTGCCATGCGAAAATCGAAACCGGCCTTGGTGGTGGGGCCATACACTATGGTGGCGCCGGTAGCCTTGGCCAAGTCGAGGTGGCCGCTTACGAAATCGGCATGAAAGTGTGTTTCGAAAATATATTTTATCTGCACATCGTGCCGCGCGGCCAGTTGAAGGTACGTGTCTATGTCGCGCAGTGGGTCTATGACGGCGGCTTCGCCGTCGCTGGCAATGAAATAAGCTGCTTCGCTAAGGCAGTTGGTATATAATTGTTCTACTATCATAAATTAAGTATTCAAAAGTGGTGCAAAGTTACGGATTATGGAGCGGTTGTGCCGTGGCGCCGCCTATCGGCAAATAGTATATGATTATGCAAGGCTATTGACCGTGTCGGTTTTCCGAAAAATAAAATTTCCTGCCGTCAATCAGGGTAAAGGGCGGCTCGAAGCCGGGCATATAGGTGGCGCGAATGGTCTTGGCTATATGTTGTGCGGGTTGGTTCAGGTCTATGTTTTTCAGTTGCGCTATCTCATGTCTGTAATGCAAATGTTCGGGTCTTTGCTGCTTCAACAATTGTTGCGGTGTTTTTTGATAATTACCCATAATTAAATTAGGTATCGTGTCTTTGAACAGTTGCAAGCCCGCCGAGTTGGTTAGTCCATGCAATTGGTTTACCCAGCAATTTTCGGGTATGGCAAATCTTGTTTCAAACAGTACGTCGCCGTGGTCTATGCGGGTGTCTATTTCATGTATGGTGGCACCAAATTCTTTGGCTTCGTCCATAATGGCAAAAGAAAATTGGTTGCAGCCCCTATACTCCGGAAGCGGTGCCAGGTGCAGGTTTGCGGCTATCTTGGTTGCCTTTTCTATATGCCTTTCCCGAAGCAGTTCGTGGTGCTGTACCGAATAAATTATATCACATTCCGGAAGGTCGTCCAACGAATTTAAAATAGGGATATGGTGCGCCTGCGCCAACGTTGACAGGTCATTGTTGCCTTCAAATTCCTTGCGTACCTGTGTGCGCATAGCCACTATTGCTATGTTCAGCCCTTGGGCATTTTCGACTAAATATTGCAGGCATTGGTAGCCTATGGGCTTGGAACCCAAAAACACGATGCGTACAGGCGGCATCCTTGCCGATAAATCATTTTTATTCATGACGAAAGTCATTGTCTATGTTTAGCATAATTCTTCCCTTTGCAAAAACAAGCATTGAAAATGTTTATTTTTTGATAGGCAAAACATTTTAGGAGTTTTAAGTGCTTTGGCGAACTTTGCCCCGCAAAAAAACGAAAATCATTTGTTCAAATTAAAATCTAAAAAAAAATGAGTAACAAAACACTTTCAGTAGGCAGCCGATTTCCGCAATTCAAGAAAACAGCCGTGGTGGCCGAGGCTTTGAACGCCAATGCTCCCGGCAAGGAATTTACACAATTGACCAATACCGACATTGAAGGTAAATGGACGGTAATGTTTTGGTGGCCCAAGGATTTTACCTTTGTATGTCCTACTGAAATTGCTGCGTTCAACAATGCTTTCGGCGAGTTTGACGACCGCGATACAGCATTGATTGGTGCCTCTACCGATTCGGAATACGTACACCTTGCCTGGAGGAGGGACAACGAAGATTTGCGCAATTTGAAATTCCCCATGCTGGCCGATACTTCCAAATCATTGGCCGAAGATTTGGGCATTTTGCAGGCGGAAGAAAAGATAGCTTACCGCGCTACTTTCATCATAGACCCCCAAGGCATAGTGCGCTGGGTAAACGTAAACGACCTGAGCGTAGGCCGCAATATTGAAGAAGTATTGCGTGTGTTGGATGCCTTGCAAACCGATGAATTGTGTCCTTGTAATTGGAAAAAAGGCGAAACCACCTTGACCCAACAATTGGCCGAAGCCTAATTTAGTTAAGTATATATGGGAGGTGTGCGTTTGGTTAAGTCCATACACATCTCCTATTTTTTTGCTCGGAAAATGGGGCTACAAGGTAAATTGTCGGGGAATAATTTCTTTTATCCAAAATCCAACATCTAACAATCTCAACATAAATGAACGAAACCATTCAAAATCTATTTGCAGATATACACATACCTGCCGATTACCAAAGTGCTTCATTGAATAAATTGGCCGCCGTTGACAGCCGTTTCCTGAAAGATTTGAAACTGAACATTGCGGCGGTTTTGGTGAAAAGTACCCACGTCAACAAGAAGGAAAGCAGCCTGCTGGCCTTGTCGGTAGCGGTAAACGAAAAATCGGCGGTATTAGTTGCCGCATTTGAAACACTGGCCAAAAACGAAGGTGCCACCGATGCCGAAATAGCCGAAATACACGCCTGCACTGCGTTGATGAGTACCAACAATGTGTTTTACCGTTTCCGCCACTACCTGCCCCAAAATACTTATTACAACAATACCCCGGCCGGATTGCGCATGGGCACCATGATGAATCCGCTATTGGGCAAGGAGTTTTTTGAACTGGTGAGCTTGGTGGTGTCGTCTTTAAATGGCTGCGAAATGTGCGTCACCTCGCACGAAGCATCGGTAAAGCAACATGGTGCTGCCGAAGCCCGTATATACGATGCCATACGCTTGGGTGCCGTAATAAAAAGCCTGGCGGTGGTGATATAAATCGCTCCTGGGTACAACCGCAAGCGGCACTGGGAGATACCCAATGCCGCTTGCGGTTTTAAGAGATTGTCCCTACGCCAACTGCCGCTTGTACAGTTGCACCGTATTGTGCAATCCAAGGTACAAAGCATCGCTGATGAGCGCATGCCCTATGGACACTTCGGCTAAGTTGGGTATGTGTTGGGCAAACCAAGCCAAGTTGGCCAAATCCAAATCGTGGCCGGCATTTAAGCCCAATCCCGCCGCCGCAGCGGCTTTGGCGGCCTGCACATAATCCACTATGGCTGTTTCTTTGTTGTGGCGATAGTTTCGGGCGTAGGCTTCGGTATAAAGCTCCACACGGTCGGTGCCGCAGGCCTTGGCGGCAGTTACCAGTTCCGGTACAGGATCTACGAAGACGGAAACCCGGATGCCTTTCTCTTTAAAGAAAGGGATGATGCTGCGCAAATAATCTCCTTGTGCTATCGTGTCCCAACCGTGGTTGGAGGTCAGTTGGTGGCGGCTGTCGGGTACTAAAGTTACTTGGGCAGGTAGCGTTTCCAGTACTAATTGCACGAAACTGTCCTCCTCGCAATTTCCTTCAATGTTCAATTCGGTAGCTATCACCTTTTTCAATGCGCGTACATCGTCGTAGCGTATATGGCGTTCATCGGGTCGCGGGTGTACCGTTATGCCATCGGCACCAAAACGTTCTATGTCCAATGCGGCCTTTATTACATCCGGGTTGTTGCCGCCCCGGCTGTTGCGCAGGGTAGCTATTTTATTTATGTTGACAGAAAGCTTTGCCGGCATGGTTTACTTCGTTTTTTACGGGCTGCAAAGGTAAGGTTTCGTAGTTGTTCGACTAAAAGCAAGCCAACTAATTAAGTTAACGGTTTATTTTTAGAATAAAAAGTTTAGTTGTATCATTGCCGGATATTCTTATAACATTTTCACTACAAACCGACTAACAATTAACAATTAAGGAGCTATCCTCAGGGGGTTAGC
>JASGFI010000036.1:0-22019 GCA_047605615.1 Edaphocola sp.
TAATGTTGAAGTTGAATAATGAATTATCTATATTAGTTTAACAATGCCGAAAAAACTACTAACGATTTTATGTGTGGCATTGAGCGTAAATGCTACTGCACAATGGAACAAATCAACTTCAAATCCTACTTATGGTATTTACAAAGTAGATTTTCCGGCAATAAATGCAGCCTATGCCATAGGTGATTTGGGAACTTTGTACAAAAGTACAGATGCAGGAGTAACCTGGGCAGAGCATTATAATTTTGGTCCGTTTTCGAGTTTGAGCGATGTTCAATTTTTCAATGCCGATACCGGATTTGTATCAATGGGAATGGGATATGGGATTACTTTTGACGGTGGTACTACTTGGAGCAGTTTAGGCGAATTTCCGAAACTGAAAATCTGCAATAATTTTCTTTATACTTCTTATGTGAGTAACGACACGGCGTATATTCAAACTTCGGATAATTACGGTTCATCTTGGAATGTGTTGTATCAGCATTACGAAACCGATGCCCAGCCTTTCCAGCTTGCATTTCTGAATGTGGATAGTGCCTATTTTATCAACCCCAATCAATTGGACAGAGCCTATAAAACGACCAATGCTTTTGCTACGATAGACACGATACTCATTTTCACAGGCGATTTGGTATTGCAACCGGAATTTGATTTTAAAGATATGACCTATGGCTTTTTGTATGGCGGTTGGGGCAGCGAATCGCACCCTACAAGAGCTTGGGGAAGCCCTATGGATTTGGACGGATTTGGGGTTTTGCCTGTTTTGGATTTGGATTTCAAAACTTCAAAATTATATGCTTCGAGCCTGTATGGAAAAATCTTTGTTTCGGGCAATAATGGCAGCACTTGGACGGCACAAAACGTACCGGACAATACGCCTGTCAATTCCGTTTCAATGCTGAACGACAGCGTGGGCATTGCAGTAGGAAAAGGTTTTTACTATACCACCAACGGCGGAACATATACAACTTCTATCCAAAACCCTGCCTTAAAATCGCACTTCAAAATCTACCCAAACCCAACAAACGACATCATCCATCTCGAATACGATAATGCTATAAATATCCAAAACATTCAACTAACGGACGTTTCGGGAAAAGTGATAAAGACTTTCAAGAAAAACGAGAAAGCATTGAATGTGTCGGGCGTTGCGAGCGGTGTGTATTTTTTGAAAATACAAGCGGCAGAAGGGAGCGTGAGGGAGAAGATTGTAGTTGAATAAAAGTTGTTTCAATAAGAAAACAAAAGCCTTTGATAATCGTCAAAGGCTTTTTATGTTCAATATTTTGCTTAATTTAGGATAGTGCATTGGCAAAAATTATGGCTCTTTGGCAAGGTTGGCTATTGTGCGGTGGCTTTGTGCGCCTTGCCAATGTGCCATACTTTGTCGATGTTTGCAAGGCGCAAGGCGGCCTGCACCTACTCTTGCTTCTTCCGTAGTTTTTGCATACAAAAAATCCTATTTGGCAGCATTGTTTTTTACATGGCGCACCGTTCATTGTACTTTGGCGAACAATTAATGATTACTTAATCTTGAAAGCATGGAAAAACGGAAAATAATCGGCAGGGTCGTGCCTTTTCTTGCGGGGCTGTTGGCCGGGGGCGGGGGCGTTTTGGCGCAAACTTCCTTAACGGTATTGCAATACAGCGGCACTTCGCAGACATTCGAGGTAGCCGAAGCGGGCAAAATTTATTTCAGCAGCGGCAGTCTGGTGGTGGATGCCAACGGTAATGGCACTACGGCCACCGTATCGGTTTCGCTGATAAGGAAAATTACGTTCGCGAGTTCCGATGCCACGGGTGGCATTTCGGCCAATACCCAAAACGATGATGTAGTAGCCATCTACCCAAACCCCGCCACCAATTACGTAACCATTGCCGCACCTGCCAACACCAAAGTGCAAGTGGGCTTGTTTTCCATTGACGGCAAACAGATATTGGCGGGAACTTATGCCAACGGTGCGCAGATAGATATAGCACAGCTACGGGCGGGCATCTATTTGGTGAACATCAACAATAAAAACTTTAAATTAGTGAAACAATGAGAAAAATAGCAGCAATATTGTCGGCGTGCATGGTGGCCACCTGCATGGCCGAAGCACAATCCATTATTAAATTCCACGGAGGGGGCAACAGCATTTACCAAAACGATGTAGCCAATGTGGACAGCTTGAAATTTGCGGATAGCAGCACGTCCGTTTACGGAATCAGCACCAATTTCGCACTGCCGTTGGCAAGCGTGGACAGCATTACCTTTGCCGACTCTCTGGATACCGGCGAAATCTACATTATTTACAACGGCTCCTCGGCAACCATCATAAACCCTTATTCCGCGGCCGGCGTCACCATCACTGCCAGCAATGCCGACGTGACCGTAGCCTCTACCTACAGCTTGGCCGACTTGAAATACAACATACTTGGCACCACCACCGATGGCTCCCTGACGCTGTCGAGCAGCCAGCCGGTGCAATTGGTATTGAGCAATGCCCATATCACCAGCAGTACCACGGCCGCCATAAAAGTAACCAGTACGACATTGTGTACCATTGATGTGACCGCAAACACCGAAAATAGCCTTAGCGATGCTACCGCCAATACGGCAAACGCCACCCTGCAATTGGCCGGAAGCGTGGCCATTCAAGGCGATGGAAGCCTTACCGTTTCCGGGTTGAAAAAACATGCGGTGTCGAGTGCTGCCACGGTAACGGTAAACGGTGGAACGCTAACGGTTCCGGCAGCCGCATCGGATGCCGTCCATGCCGAAAATTTCGTGCAAAATGCAGGGGCCTTGACACTTAGCCCCACGGGCGACGGCATAGATGCCGGCACCTCGTCCATAATAAACAGCGGCACTACCAGCATTACCGTGGCAGTGGCCGACACCAAAGGCATAAAATCGGATAGCGTAACGATTGCGGGCGGTACGGTTAGCATTACCGCATCGGGCAACCAAACAAAAGGCATATCGGCAGACGAAATAGTGAGCATTTCGGGCGGCACTACCAACATCACCGCATCGGGCACCATAGTGCTGAGCGCATCGGGCAGCGGCTACGACCCTTCTTATTGCAGCGGCATAAGTTCCGACAACTTGGTGAAGATAAGTTCCGGTTCGCTTACCATCAATTGCACCGCTGCAAATGCAGGCGGCAGGGGCATATCGTCGGACGGAAACATAACCGTTTCCGGGGGCACGGTAAACATAACTACTGCCGGCACGGGTACCACTTATACCGATAGTTCCGGCACTACGGACAGCTATACGGCCACGGCATTGAAGAGCGACGGGCACATTTACCTTACGGCGGGCACTATTACCGTAAGCAGCACCGGCTTGGGCGGCAAAGGCATTTCTGCCGACAGCACGTTGACGATAGGCACGTTGAACGCAGCCGATAGCTTGCTCACTATTACGGCTTCTACTTCCGGTGCGCGGTTTTTGGTAAGCGGCACCGGCAACGATGCCGATTATGCCAACCCCAAGATAATAAAGGCCGAGGGAAATGTATATGTAAACAGCGGCACCATCACCATTACGGGAACCACGGAAGGCGGCGAAGGCATAGAAAGCAAAGACTCAGTTTATGTAAAAGGCGGCAAAATAACCGCCAGCACCTACGATGACTGTATTAATGCCAGCAGCTTCATAGCAGTATCGGGTGGCACGCACTCCTTGAAAGCAAGCAACAACGATGGCATGGACTCCAATGGAGATTTGCTCCTGTCCGGCGGTTTTGTTATCAGCAATGGTGCCGGCGGCGCCGAAGAAGGTTTTGATTGCGATGACAATACTTTTAAAATGACAGGAGGCATCATGTTGGGCACGGGCGGCAATACCAGCTCGCCCACTACTTCGGTATCTACCCAAAACACGCTGAAAATAACCACTACCCCCGGCAGCACGCTTTATATCAAAAATTCGGCGGGTACCACTATTTTGATGTATCAACTGCCTACCCTATCGTCAAGCGGTGGCGGCATGGGCAGCAACAGCATGGTGGTATTGTTTAGCGACCCCGCATTGGTCAACGGCTCCAATTACACCATTTCCAAGGGAGGTACCATTTCCGGAGGCACCACTACCAATGGCTACACTACCGGCGGCACCTACGCCAATGGCACCACTACCCAAACATTCAGTATCACCAGCAAGGTAACGAGTATCAGTTTGTAAAAAAATACCTGAGATTATTGGTCACACTACAAAAAAAGACGGCGAAGACATCCACAGAGGTTAAGAGTTGTGGTGTTGTTAATGCCGAGATAGACTTATAGATACACATCGTACCGTTAAATGTACGTTTACCGAATCTCCCAAAATGGCAACTTTTCAAAAGGTGTCATTTTTTTTAAACGATGACCCTGCCTAATTCTTTTTGTTGGGATTTCTTGAACGCCGTGTTTGCAATAAACCACAGATGAAGTGAAAATTCGGCGTGTTTCCAATATGGGTAGTACATTTATTACATTATTCCCCATACCTTTGCGCCTAATTTTAGTTTAGGGATAATAGGACATGTCAGTTAAATATTTGGAAGCCAAACAGTTGAATATGCCCGCCATAGAGCAGGACTATTTAGCCAAGTGGAAAGCAGGGCATTTTTTCGAGCAAAGCATCAGTTTAAGGGAAGGGCGCAAACCGTTTGTCTTTTACGAAGGCCCTCCCAGTGCCAACGGTATGCCAGGCATTCACCACGTTATCTCGCGCACGCTCAAAGATTTGGTTTGCCGCTACAAAACCATGCAGGGCTTTCAGGTAAAACGCAAAGCCGGTTGGGACACCCACGGCCTGCCGGTAGAACTGGGCGTGGAAAAACTATTGGGCATCACCAAAGAAGATATAGGTAAAAAAATATCCGTAGAAGAATACAATGCTGCCTGCCGCCGCGAGGTAATGAAGTACAAGGATAAATGGGACAGCATAACCGAAAAAATGGGTTATTGGGTGGACCTCGACCATCCCTACATCACCTTCGACAATAATTATATCGAAACACTTTGGTGGGCCTTAAAAGAACTGTACAAAAAAGACCTGCTGTACAAAAGCGTAAGCATACAGCCCTACTCGCCGGCGGCCGGTACCGGCCTCAGTTCGCACGAACTGAACCAACCCGGCACCTACAAAGACGTAAAAGATACCACGGCAGTGGTCATGTTCAAGGTACTGCCCAACGGGGTAGTAAGGTTGGAAGGTACCGACCAGGTATTTTTCATGGCCTGGACTACCACCCCTTGGACGCTCCCCAGCAATGCGGGCCTTACCGTGGGACCCAATATAGATTATGTGTTGGTCAAAACTTTTAACCCCTACACGGCGGCACCTTGTGCGGTGGTGTTGGCCAAAGCGTTGATGCACAAATACTTCGCCGAACATTTGGACGAATGGGCCGAGGGCGAAAACTCCGGCCTGTTCGATTCTGTTACCAATTGGTTAGAGCGCGGCAACGACGAAAACCTAATAGCGGGCAATGCGGCCCAAAAACAGGCTTTCGACCAATTGCTCAAGAAAAAACAACTGCCCTATAAAATAGCAGCCGAATACAAAGGCAGCGATTTGGAAGGCATTACATACGAGCAACTTTTGCCCTTTGAAGCCAACAAGCCCGAACAGAGCGGCGGCCGTCCGTTCCGCGTCATCACCGGCGACTTCGTTACTACCGAAGACGGCACGGGCATAGTACATACCGCACCCGCCTTTGGCGCCGACGACTACAAGGTAGGCATGAAGAACAACATAGGCATGTTTACCATGGTTGACAAGCAAGGCAAGTTTGTGGAAGGCATGGGCGAGTTCAGCGGCCGCTATGTAAAAAACTACAAGGACGACCCCGCTTATGCGGATGTGGACGTGGACATAGCCGTGAAGTTGAAACAAGAAGGCCGTGCCTTCAAGGTAGAAAAATACGAACACAGTTACCCACACTGCTGGCGTACCGACAAACCCATATTGTACTACCCGCTCGATGCTTGGTTCATACGCACTACTTCGTTGAAAGACAATATGGTAGCACTCAATAAAACCATCAATTGGAAACCCAGGGCCACCGGCGAAGGCAGGTTTGGCAATTGGCTGGAAAATATGGTGGACTGGAACCTGAGCCGCAGCCGTTTTTGGGGTACGCCGCTGCCGGTATGGGCCAATGCAGACGGCGAACTGAAGTGCATAGGCTCCATAGCGGAACTGAAAGCGGAGATAGAAAAAGCCATTGCGGCGGGCATTATGCCTGCCGATACCGATGTGGAAAAACTAACTTCGGACTTGCACAAACCCTATGTGGACAATATAAAATTGGTGTCGGAAACGGGTAAAGCCCTGTTGCGCGAACCCGATTTGGTGGACGTTTGGTTCGATAGCGGCGCCATGCCCTATGCGCAATGGCATTTCCCCTTTGAAAACAAAGAAATATTTGCCCAAAACTACCCGGCCGATTTCATAGCCGAAGGCGTGGACCAAACCCGCGGTTGGTTCTATACCCTACACGCCTTGGGTTCTTTGCTGAAAGAATCGGTGCAGGAAGAGCTGCAAAAAGCAGGCTTGCCTTTCAATGACCAACTTTATCCCGGACTGGCTTACAAAACCGTAGTTTCCAATGGTTTGGTGCTGGATAAAAACGGAAACAAGATGAGCAAGCGTCTGGGAAATGTGGTGAATCCGTTTGAAACCATAGAAAAATACAGTGCCGATGCCACCCGTTGGTACCTCGTCACCAATGCCTCGCCCTGGGACAGCCTCCGCTTCGACGTGGAAGGCATAAAAGAAGTGCAGCGCAAGTTTTTTGGCACATTGTACAATACTTACCAGTTTTTTGCCCTATATGCCAATGTGGACGGTTTTGCCTTCAAGGAAGCCTACATCCCCTTGGCCGAAAGGCCGGAAATAGACCGTTGGATACTTTCGTCGCTCCATTCGTTGATTGATACCGCAACCAAAGCCTTGGACGATTACGAGCCTACACAGGCAGGCCGTACCATAGAAAGTTTCCTCGATGAACACCTAAGCAATTGGTACGTAAGGCTTTGCCGCCGCCGTTTCTGGAAGGGCGAATACGGGCACGACAAAATAAGCGCGTACCAAACCTTGTTTGAATGTCTGCAAACATTGGCACTGTTGATAGCCCCCATATCGCCATTTTTTGCCGATTGGCTGTTTACGAATCTCAATTCCGTTTCGGGCAATATAAAAGCGGCTTCGGTACACCATGCCGATTTCCCCAAGGCCGATTTGCCGGTAATGGACAAGGATTTGGAAGAAAGGATGCAGTTGGCGCAAGACATATCTTCATTGGTATTGTCTATACGTAAAAAGGTGAACATCAAGGTTCGGCAACCATTGCAGAAAATATTGATACCCGTTTTGAACCAACGCATCAGGCACCAGATAGAAGCCGTGGCAGATATCATACTTTCCGAGGTAAACGTGAAAGAAATAGAATACCTAATTGATACCGAAGGTTTTATCAAGAAAAAAATAAAACCCGATTTCAAGGCTTTGGGCAAAAAATTAGGGGGTAAAATGAAGGCTGCCGCAGCGGCCATCTCAGCCCTGGGCCAGCACCAAATAGCCCAATTGGAAAAGCAAAAAACCTACCAATTGTTGATAGAAGGCGAGGAAATAACCATAACCACCGCCGATGTGGAAATAATAGCCGATGACATACCCGGCTGGGCGGTGGCCAATAACGGCAACCTTACCGTAGCCCTCGACATTACCATAAACGACTATTTGAAGGACGAAGGCAACGCCAGGGAGTTAGTAAACCGCATTCAGAAAATACGGAAAGACAATGGGTTAAACTTGACGGACAGAGTAAATGTGTATATCGAGGATTTTGAGCAATTAAAACCCGCTATCATTCATTTTAATGATTATATTCGTGCCGAAATTTTGGCCGATGCTATTGATTTAGTACCGGCTATTGACGATAACGGCACAACAATTGAAGTAAACGAAGTAACTTTAAAAGTGTTAATTACCAAAAAATCATAGTCATGGCCACAAAAAAAACAACAGCTTCGACACCAGCTAAGAAGGCCGTACCCGAAAAGAAACCTGCGCCAGCTAAGAAGACTGTGGCTACGAAAAAAGCTGCTGTTCCGGCCAAAAAAGCTGCGTCCAAAAAGGCGGCAACTCCGGCAAAGAAAGTAGCACCACCCAAAAAAGCGGTGGCCCCTGCAAAAAAGATGGTTGCGCCCGCCAAAAAAGTGGCCCCACCTAAAAAGGCCGCACCCTCAAAAGTGGCTGCGCCCAAAAAAGCGGCAGCACCGGCCAAGAAGGTAGCCCCACCCAAAAAGGCGGTAGCACCCGCTAAAAAGGTAGTTGCACCCGCTAAAAAGGTAGTTGCACCCGCTAAAAAGGTAGTTGCACCCGCTAAAAAGGTAGTAGCACCCGCTAAAAAGGCAACGACCGCACCTAAAAAAGTAGCTGCGGCAAAAGTTGCCCCGGCAAAACCTGCTCCTGCTCCCAAAAAAGTAGCGGCACCCAAAAAAGCCCCGGTAAAAACAACAAGCGTTAAACCAAAAACAGCAATAGTCACCACTCCCGCACCCAAGAAGCAGGCTGCACCGGCTCCGGCAAAAAAGACATCGAGGAAGAGCGCGGCACAACCGCAAGCGGTGCCGATGCCCTCTGCCCGGGCAGAGATAGTTGATGCCGTTCGCCAACGCCCCCGTGTTGCCACCGCACAACCCGGTGTGGTGATTGCCCATAGAGCAGCGGAAAAAAAGACCGTTAAACAAGAACCAGGAATGACAATGAAGGAATATAATCCATCCGTACGCTCCCTATTGGACGAGCCGGAACAACAATCGGGGCCGGTATATAGATACAGCGATGAAGAGTTGAATGAATTTAAGGAATTGATTACCAAAAGATTGGATAATTCTCGCAGGGAGCTTGCCTATCTTCAGGGGCTGATTACCCGCAAGGACGAAGCCGGTACCGACGATACCGACAACCGTTTCAACCACATGGAAGACGGCAGCGGCGCCATGGAGCGCGAACAGCTGTCGCAATTAGCGGGTCGCCAAATCCAGTTCATCAACAACTTGGAAAAAGCCTTGATACGCATCGAAAACAAATCCTATGGCATTTGCCGCGTTACCGGAAAGCTGATAGACAAAGCGCGCCTGCGTGCCGTGCCACACGCCACCCTAAGCATCGAGGCCAAAAAAGTGATGAATAAGTAAGTATAGGGTACGATATGGGAAAAACGCTCCACTGGTTTGGGGCGTTTTTTGTTTTTTATGATATGGTAGCAAATTTCTTGGGCTTGCGAAGCAATCACTGCCAATAATCCTTTGTCATAAGTAATACCTTTTTTGGTTTTGCTGTTGTTTTTTTACCATCGTCGCCATAACAAAAAATGCCCCATTTTTATTATACTTCACGTTGGGTAAAAATGTGCAATGGTGGGCACCTTTCAAATCCCAATCTATGACCTACATTCCCGCCAGCACGCCCGTCCCCTCTCCGAAGGAGGGGGGACGGGGTGAGGCTAAAAAAACGCACAAAACTATCCGGTGTACAGTATAACTGTTTTCATGACACAATATTTATATGTTATCCCATACTGTAAAAGTAAATAAGGCTATACTAAAATTTTAATGGAAGGCTTTAGCTACTGTTTACAATGAAAACCATACTTGCTTCTACCGTTTATAGGGGTTGGGGCTGATGTGTTCCCACTAAAAGCAAATTAATGCTTCATTTTATTTCCATTAAAATTTTACTATATCCGTAAATAACTTGCATTGCAGAGAAAGAAAAAAGGAAACAAACAAACAAAAAACTAACAAAAAATTGTTTGTTTTGCCTGAAAAACCTCAACTATTGAATGATTGTATGCTTTTAAGCGGCGTTTTTTCTCTTTGCACAAAAGTTGGTTTGTAGTATCTTGGCACGTGGCCATGAAACCTGTATCTTGCCGTTTGCAATAAATACAAAGAACGTTTCCCATGAAAATATCCGAAGTGCCCCACGACAACGAAGATTTTAAAGATAAGAGCAAGATACACAAACTCTTGTACGTAACCTGCGAAGACGGCACCTACGATAGCGTGAACAGCGAAGGCTGGGAGGTGGAAAACCTGGCCACGCGCCAAGCTTGGGAAGCCATGCTGGAAGACCAAGAGCAAACCCTGCAACAGGTGAAAAACGGCACAGCCAGCCCCATAGCCTACTTCATGAAAAAATGCCTCATGGACTTGCCCGTTTTGGCCGGCTACGTGGGCAAATGGCAATGGCAGGTAAAAAGACACCTTAAACCCGATATATTTGCAAAATTGGGCCAAGCCACCTTGCGGCGTTATGCCAAGGCTTTCAACATTACGGCGGAAGAACTTACCTCTTTGGCCAAGCAATAAAAATTTTTGATGCAAGACTACATAGCAACGCCCCCGCATACCACGTTCGGCCACAAGCAACACGCCCACTGCGAAAGTGGCGTAACCGCAAACCTGCTGCGCCATGCGGGCATCGCCATCTCCGAACCTATGGCGTTCGGCATTGGGGCGGGCATTTTCTTCGGCCATTTGCCCTTCGTAAAAGTGAGCGGCATACCGGGCACCACCTTCCGTATATGGCCGGGGTATATTTTCAAAAGGGTATGCCAACGCTTGGGCGTTGGCACCAAAGCCCAAAAATTTGGCAACAGGGCCGCCGCCGCACAGGCCTTGGACGAAGCCTTGGCCCAAGGCGTTCCCGTGGGCATGATGGCCGGCGTTTACTACCTCGATTACCTGCCCGAAGCCTTCCGCTTCCATTTCAACGCCCACAATTTGATTGTTTATGGCAAGGACAAGGAAGGGCAATATCTGGTAAGCGACCCGGTGCTGGAAGCTACCTCCACAATAGGCAGCGAAGCCCTGCTCGACGCACGGTTTGCCAAAGGATTCCCGGAACCCAAAGGCAGGATGTACTACATAACCCGAGTGCCCGAAAAAGTAGATTTTACCAAGGGCATAATGGACGGCATAAAGCAAACCTGCTTTTTCATGACATCGCCGCCGGTATCTTGGTTTGGGGTAAACGGCATTTATTTGTTGGCAAAGAAAATAGCCCAATATCCCGCAAAGCTCAGCCCGAGGCAAGCTGCCTTGTACCTGGGCAATATCATCAGGATGCAGGAAGAAATAGGCACCGGCGGCGGCGGTTTCCGGTTTTTGTATGCGGCATTTTTGCAGGAAGCGGCCAAATACCTGCAAAACGAAGCACTTGCCGAATTTTCCAAACGATACACGGCCATAGGCGACCAATGGCGGCATTTTGCCTACAGCACGGCCCGCATTTGCAAGGCAAGGAACAGCGATTTGGTTTCTTTCCGGGAATTGGCCAAGCTGCTGGCCGATATTGCCGACAAGGAAAAGGCTTTTTTCGCCGATTTGAAAAAGTGGGCAAAAAACCATCGTGCATGAGCCGAGATTTTGCATTGCGGCACGCCCGCTTGTCGTAAGTATCTGACACTAAATGTTTTTTCACAAATAGTCCTATCATTCTCTTTGTGCTTTCGTGGCCATTTTTAAATAAATATGCCCTTGCCCGCCAATTGGCAGGTTTTTATTTTTGCATCAATGAACAAAAAAAAGCTGGTAGTGGTGGCCGGCCCCACGGCATCGGGCAAGACGAACGCCGCCATTCAAATAGCGCGGCATTTTGGCACCGAAATCATTTCGGCTGATAGCAGGCAATGCTACCGCCAAATGTCTATCGGCACGGCCAAGCCTACCGAGGCCGAACTGGCCGCCGTGCCACATCATTTCATCAACAGCCACGACATAAACGAGGAACTAAATGCTGCCGGTTACGAGCAATTGGCCTTGGGTTATGCGGCCCATATTTTCTCAAGAAACAATTATGCGGTAGTATGCGGCGGCACGGGTTTGTACATCAAAGCACTGTGCGAGGGCATAGACGAAATGCCCGATACCGACCGAAACGTGGAACGGGCATTGCAACAAGAATATGCCGAAAAAGGCATGGATTGGCTGGTGCGGGCAACCGCCCGCGAAGACCCCGCATTTTTTGCCGTGGCCGAGCGGCAAAACCCTGTACGGTTGATGCGTGCATTGGCTTTTAAGCGCACTACGGGTACATCCATAACCCAATACAGGAGCGGCTTACCGAAAAAACGCCCGTTCGACATAATTAAGATAGCACTCGAACTGCCCAGGGAAATTCTTTATGAACGCATCAACCTGCGCGTGGACCAAATGGTAGCCGCGGGCCTTTGGGAAGAAGCGGAAGAATTATATCCGCTCCGGAAAATGAAGAACCTGCAAACCGTGGGCTACAGCGAAATATTTGACAGCATAGAGGGCAAAACAGATAGCGGACAGGCTATTGCATTGATAAAACAACATACGCGCAACTACGCCAAAAGGCAAGTAACATGGTTCAAGAAAGACAAGGGCTTTCGTTGGTTTGCCCCGCAAGATATTGACGGCATGGTGCGGTATATTGATGCCAGGTGCCGCCACGAAGCGTAGCGTGAAAAGAGCGGGGAAGGGAGTATCGCAACAATTTCTTCGCCCGACCTTTCCACTGCGGTCTATGCTTTATGGTATGCTTAACTTATTTATCCAACCCATTGTCTTTCAACAAATCGTTGAGCAAGTCCAGCCTTACCTTCCGTAAATCTTGGGTAGTATCTTTCGCATTGAATTTTAATGCGAAAAAATAGGGGTGGGGTATGGCTTCCATTTTGCCCGTTTCCACGTTTTTTAGGTTATTGAATTTTTCCACGTAACCCACCACCCACAATAGGTTTTTGTTCCAGCCGGTTTTGTAATACAGTTTATAGTTGTCGGTAGCGGTTTGTTGCATCATGCCGCGCACTATGCGTTGGGTGCGTTCGCTAAAAGGCAGCTCGGCGTGGTATAGGCGTTTGATGAAGCCTACTTGTTCGTCCGGGGAAACCAGCAAAGTGCCATTCAGCCAAAAACTGTCTATGGCAGTGCCTATTTGTTTGTTGCCATACTGTATGGTGTCAAGGTAATGCTGCATTTTTTCACGGCCTATGCGCCTGGCTATTTCTTGGAAGTAGGGCACGCTGCTTGCTTTGAAGGCTTCGGCCATGGTAAGGTCTTTGTCCCATGCTGCCTTTCTGGGTATGCCGTCCCACCTTATGGTCAATTGCTCGTCGGGTGCCACGGCGGTTTCCAAGGCTATCAGCGCAGTGAGGATTTTGAACGTCGAAGCCGGCGATACCCTTTCGGCACATTCTTCCTTGTTGCAATAGTGCGCGGTTTCCTTGTTGTTGTCGTAAAATTCAAAACAACCTTCCACGCCGTATTTATCGAAGTATTGCTTCCATTCATCATGCTCTTTTATGCGAACATTGCGGCAAGAACCCAAGATGCCGAGTGCGGCCACGGCGCAGCATAAGAGGTTTGCCTTCGTCAGAAAATGTTTGTTCATCGGCAGTATTTATGGGTCTTTTTTTGCATTGTTGTAAGAAAATCAGGCGAGGGTCGCTTCTTTTTTCCTGAAATAAGAAAAATATACCGCTGCGGCTATCAACAAAGTCAATAAGATACTGCCTATCAATGCCAATGTTTTTCCTTTTTCAAAAGCGGCGCTGCCGAACTGGAATTCGATGGTGTGCTTGCCCGCCGGTAACTTCAAGGCCCGCAACACGTAGTTGGCATTCAAAATGGTTGCTTTTTTGCCGTCAATAGTGGCCGTCCAACCTATGGGATAATATATGTCGGAAAATACCGCCAAACCCTCCACGCTGTTGCTGGACTCGAACTTCAACCTGCGGGGGCTGTAGCCGCCGGCTGCCAGCCGCACGTAAGCACCCGAATCTTTGCCAATGGCAGCCGAGCCAAAATCGGCCTTATACTTGTCGCGCATTACGGCGGTAGTGGCGGGGTTAAATTTTCCGGCCGTGCTATCCATCGGGTTGTTGATGGTCGGTGCGTTCAGTGCCAGCATTTCCTCGTCGGCCGTTTTTACCCATTGCACTTGGTTTACGAACCAGGCATTGCCCAGTGCGCCCGGGTTGGGTTGCGCGGCGGCACCTTGTCCGTTTTGGGTAGGGAATATAAAATATTTGGTGTTCAGCATATTGATGACCGCACTGTTCATCTTGCCCAATTGCATCTCTATCAAATCCTGGTAATTTTGCATCTTGGCGCCTTGGTAGCCGCCCAATGCCTTGTGGAAATAGCTGGGCTTGCTGTCGTTGAAAGGGTCGGTGGTAAGGTCGAATACGCGGTAGTAGGGGTCTTTGTCCTGCATTATCTGCGCATCGGCAGGCCGTGGCGAAAAATTTTCCGCAAAATATTCTTCCGAGTCCATGAAGTCGTTTTGGTTCAGCCACCTGTGGGCTACGGGCAAAATATCTACCATGGTCAATGCGCCAAAGGCAGCCATGGAAACGGTTTTGTTTATCTTGTCTTTTGAATAGGCAAACAACGCACCGCCGGCCAGCAATACAAATAGGAGGCTGCGCAAGGCATCGTGTGTGGCGGCGGCTTGGCGGTCTTCGCGCAGGGCTTTTACCAAAGTGGGGCCGGCTTGGCCGTAACCTTGTTCCATGCGGGCATCGTTGTCGCCCTTATAGTCGAATATGGCAAACGAGGCTACCAACAATACCGCGCACAAGCCGCCCGTGATGATGACGGAGAGCTTCGATTTCTTGAAGAGTTCTTCCTTGGTTATTTTATCTTCAAAAATGTCTTTCAATGCCCATATAGCCAGCAGCGGAAACACTGCGGAAGCTATGGCCGGGGCCATGTTGGGCGACCGGAACTTGCTGAAACCCGGGAAATGGTCGAACAAGAAATAGTTGAGCGATGGCAGGTTTTTGCCCATGGACACGAGCAAGATGAAAACGGAGGCGCCAAACAGCCACCATTTGTATTTGCTTTTTATGGTTGTCAGTGCCAGCACCGAGAGGAAGCATATAACCGCGCCAAAATAAATGGAGCCGCTAATCATCGGTTGCGGTCCCCAATACAGCGGCGCCCGTGCGGTCATGCGCTCTATGTCCGTGGGGGATGCGCCAAGGGTGCTTAAAGCCTCGCCAAAATGCGAATCTTCGCCAATGTTCTCTTTTGTGGAACCGCCGTATAAATCGGGCACCAAAATGGTCAACACCTCGCCCACGCCATTGCTCCACGCAAAGGCATAGTCGCGGTCCAGGCCATTCGATTTTTCTTTTTTGTTGATGGTCAATTCGCTGCTGCCGCCGCGGGTGGAGTAGGGTACGTATTCTTGTGTTTGCATTAGCCTGGAAGCATTGCAAAGGCAGGCGAAAACTACCGCCGCCAAAAGTGCTGCCGAACCAATGAAAAATACCTTTATTTCTTTTTTGCGCAAGGCATTTACCAAAGCCCCAATGGCCATGGCCGCATACAGGAATATGCTGTAAAATATTATTTGCAGGTGGCCCGCATCGAGCGAGAAAGCGGTAAACAAACCCGCAAGGGCCGCGCCTTGCCAATATTTGCCCCGATAGGCCAATATGATGCCCGCCATGATAGCCGGAATGTAGGCAACGTCCAACATCTTGGTTGCGTGGCCCGCCGTAACTATGGTGGGGTTGTAGGTGCTGAAGGCAAACGCCACCGCGCCTATCAGGCCTATCCATTTATTTGCCCTCAGCGCATTGGCCAATATGTAAAAGCACACCATGGCTACCAGAAAGAAAATGGCAGGGTTGTACGGCTCGCCGTGTTTGTAAAAGGTCAGGGTGTTAATCAACGTATGGTACCAGTTGTTTACCGGGTAGGCATCTACCTGCACCTGGGGCATGCCGCCAAACATATTGTTGGCCCATAAAGCGTTTTCGCCGGTGGCGGCATGGTAGTCGCGGCTTTCCTTCGATCCCCAAATCCAGGTTTTCGCATCGTGCTGGTCCAGGGTCTTGCCCTGGAATGCCGGATACGCGAACCCGCAACTGATTACGATGAAGATGCCGATGATTAAAAGGTGGGGCAAAAGTTGCTTGTACCGTTCCTGAGCTTGCATGTAGCGAATGTTTTGTTTATCTTTAGTGCCGACAAAAATAGGCTATTTGCAATGGAAATAAAATGCTGCGCGCATTATTGTTTGCCTTTGGCCAAAATATAAAAAAACATGAACAGGATAGAGCAGCTAAATACTTTCTTGGCCGAAAGCCCCAACGACCATTTCTTGATACATGCCTTGGCATTGGAGTACGTAAAGATAGGCGACGATGAAAATGCCGAGAATTACTTCAGGAAAAATTTGGCTTTGGACAAAAATTACGTGCCCACCTATTTGCATTTGGGCAAATTATTGGAAAGAAAGGGCCGACAAGATGCCGCCGTGGCCATATACAAAAGTGGCATGGATGCAGCAAAAGCGGTAAACGACAGCCATTCGTTCGGTGAGTTGAGGAGCGTGTACGAAGACCATGTTTTTTAAATAAACTTGGGTAGCTAGCCTCGGTGTTGCCGTCACGTTTTTTTGTTAAATATCGGAAAATGCCTAACGTTTTTATTCCGTTGAACCGTCTGTTGCCAGGCGTGGGGAGTGGAGGTATTGTTGGCTTTGTAGGTCGTGTTTTTGTTTCGAGCAACGGTCGAAAACACATTTTTGGGAACAAAAAAGTAAAAAGTTATTTTGTAAAAAATAGATTATTTTAGGAATATTGCCTGGTTTTAAATATATTTGCACTCGAAGTGGTTTGAAAATATAACTTGTATGATGAAAGTAAAATTTACATTTTTCTTGGTGGCTTGTTTGTTTTTGGCAGGGCTTGGTGGTACGCCGAGTTTGCGTGCGCAGACAACGCTAACGATAGGCACCGGCACCGCCACCAATTATTGGTGTCCCATATACTCATTTTACGGTTACAACTACTCCCAGCAGATTTATACTGCCGCGGAGATATTGGCCGCGAACGGCGGTACCGCCCCCTCGGGACAAATTTCGACGCTGCGGTTCCATTTGAACTCCAGTACGTCAAGTGGCGCCTCCTTCACCAACAGCAAGAGCTGGACGGTGTACATGGGCAACACCACCACGTCGGCGTTCACGTCCACCACGTCTTGGGTTGCCTCCACGGCCTTGACCCAGGTATTTAGCGGCACCGTTACGTTCCCTTCGCCGGGCAACTGGATGGAAATTGCCTTGACCACCCCGTTTACCTGGGACGGTACCAGCAACTTGGTTGTGGCGGTTGACGAAAACACCTCGGGTTACGACTCCTATACGGCCTATTGGACATCTACGTCCACCAGTTCCAATTATAGGGCCATTTACTATTACAACGACAATACCAACCCCGCCCCGGCTTCGCCCCCCACTGCCAGTGGCCGCACCTACAATAGGCCAAATGCGCAATTCGTGTGGGCCGTTGATTGCAGTGTAGCCACGGGCCTGCCCACTACCGGCACGGTGAGCACGAGCGTGACCAGCCTATGCGTTTCGGGCAGTACGGTGTTGACCTTCACGCCCGGCACCACCATGCCCGCGGTTTCGGGCATCACCTACCAATGGCAGTCGGCACCTACCGCCACCGGTACCTGGACTACCCTGGCCACCACCACCACGGCTACCTACACGGCCACCATATCGTCCACCACCTATTTCAGGTGCGTGGTTTTGTGCAACAGCACCTCCACGGTGCTTACGTCGTCGGTTTCGTCGGCGGTAACGGTTACCAGCCCGGGAACGGTTACTGTTACGGGCGGTTCCCGCTGCGGGCCGGGTACGGTGACCCTTTCGGCCACGCCCTCGGTTTCGGGAAGTACCGTGGCTTGGTATGCTGCCGCAACAGGGGGCACTGCCCTTGGCACGGGTACCTCTTATACCACGCCTTACATACCTGCGACCACAACCTATTATGCCGCGGCACAGCAATCACTGGGTACTATCACCACGGCAGTGGGCACCGGTACGCTTACCAACAGCACCACCTCATACCCTACACCGTTTGGCAATTTTTGGGGTTCTTCCCACGACCAGTATTTGATAACGGCCAGCGAGATGACAGCATTGGGTTTTTCGGCCGGCAATATTACTTCCCTGTCTTTCAGCTTGGCATCGGGGTATAGCTATGCCGCCTTGCAGAACTTCCAGATACAAATGGGCAATACTTCCAGTACTGCCTTGACCACCACGTTCATCTCCACCGGATTGACCACGGTAGTAGCCAGTGCCACCTATACGCCGCCCACGGCCGCAGGTTTGGCCACTTTTACTTTTGCCACGCCGTTTGTGTGGGACGGGGCTTCGAATATAGTAGTGGATGTTAGTTTTTTAAATTGCTCTACCTGCAATGCTACTTCCTCCTGCGCCACCAGCTACACCTATAATGGCGTGGTAAACCAAACCGCTACCAGTTTCGTATCTGCACATTCGGTCTATTATGACGGCAACTGCACCATAAACACTTCATCGCCTTCGGGTTCTTATGTGGAGGCAACATTTAGCCAACGTCCGAACATGACATTGACCGGCGAGGCAGTATGTTCAAGCACCAGGGTGGCCGTTACCGCTACCATAACCGCGGGGCCTACACTGACCATTGCCAACCCCGCCACCCTCTGTTCCGGCGAGATAGGGACAATTGCCACCGCCACGTCTTCGTCAACGAATTATACCAATTATTCGTGGGCGGCCAATACAACGGATTTGTACACGGATGCTGCCGCTACCACGCCATATACCGGCAGCAGCGCGGCTACCGTTTACTTCAAGTCCTCGGATGCCGGGCAGCATACTTATTACCTTTTCGCATCGGGGGCCACCACCGCCGCCTGTACACATGCCGATACGATAAGCCTTTGGGTACAGCCCGATTCCGTTACCATAACGGGTGCGCCCGACACTATATGCGTAAGCGGCACCTCTACCCTGAGCTTGGTGCCCAGTTCGGGTTATGCCTCCGGTACCATACAATGGCAGGAATCCGCTACGGGCGCGGCAGGCACCTACGCCAATATTTCCGGTGCCACTGCTGCCACCTACACCACGCCCACGCTCACCACTGAACACTACTATCGGGCACTGATAAAGTCCACCTTGGACACCTGCGAAATGCCGGTGAAGCACATCGTGGTGGCCAACCCCGTATTGTACGGGGCTTCCGACAGCTTCAATTGCGGGCCGGGCACGGTGACGCTGAATGCCTCGGTGGGCGGCAGCAGTTCGGCCAAGTGGTACGACGTGTCAACGGGTGGCAGTTCCGTAGGTTCCGGCACTACTTTCGTGACCCCGTACCTCACGCAGACCGATACCTTTTATGTGGCTGCCGAGGGCGGCAGCACCGGCGGCGCCACTGCCGTTACCCAAGTAGGTACGGGTACAACCTCCTCTGGGGGTAGCAGTTATTTGCCCGGCCCGTTTAGTGTTTATTTCATGAGGTATTCCCAACAATATTTATACACCGCCGCGGAGATTATAGCGGCTGGTGGCAGTGCCGGCAACTTGAAATCCATTGCGTTCAATTGTACGTCTTTGCCCGCTTACGCCATCCCGAATTATACGATACTCATAAAATTCGTATCGTCCACCACCACCACGCTTACCTGGCAAACCGGCCTTACGCAGGTATATACCACTTCGTCCTTTTTGCCGACCGCAACGGGCTGGCAGACCTTTACCTTTGCCAGCAGCCTGGCATGGAACGGTACGGACAACATAGTGGTGGAAGTGTGCAGGAGCCAGGTGCAGCCCACGTATTCCTCCTCCGGCAACCACCAGTACACCTCCAAGACGGGGCGTTTCTTGTATTACGCCACCGATGCCTCCGGCAGCAGCTGCGGCGTGTCGGGCAGCAGCACCAGCAACTACTTGCCCAATGCCCGGTTCGGCATAGAAACGCCCTGCGCCACGGCAAGGAGCAGGGCCATAGCCTATATTTATCCCAAACCAACCGTTGACCTGGGGGCGGACATAAACAAGTGCATAGACTCGGGACAAGCCGAAGTGCTGGACGCCGGCCTGCAGCCTTATTCGCCGCAGTTCTTGTGGGACAACAACGCCACGAGCCAGGTGAGGGGCGTAACCCAGTCGGGTACTTATTACGTAACGGTTACCAACCAGTACGGTTGCGCCAACAGCGACACGGCGGTGGTGACGCTAAGGCCGAACCCGGTGGTGAAACTGGGGAACGACACTTCCGTGTGCGAGGGCGCAGTATTGCCGCTGAACGCCGGGAACCAGGGAGTGCAGTATTTTTGGAGTACCGGGCAGACGGGCCAAACCATAAACGTTGCCAACCCCGGCACTTACAGCGTGTTGGTGACCAACAGCGTGGGCTGTACCAAGTCCGATACGATAGTGGTAAGCATGAATGGCCAATTGCCCGCCGCACAAGGAATACAGGTAACCAACAACGGCCAGAACACCTTTAACTTCTCCTTGATAAACCCGCAAAATATAATTGGCGTATATTGGGATTTTGGCGACGACTCCACCGGGTTCGGCTATCCCACGGCTACCCACACCTATGCCGCACCCGGACATTACGTTGTTACGGTTAAACTGAGCAGCACCTGCGGTTTTGTACACGATACCGCCGCCGCCCACATCCTTGGGGTCAACGATGTGGACGTGGGGGCAGACGAGCTGGCGGTTTACCCCAACCCCACTACCGGCAAAGCCACCATTTTGAACAAAAGCGGATTAAAGTTGCAGAAGATATCGGTATTCAATATCTTTGGCCAGGTAATCTATGAAGCACCGGCAGACGGCCCGGATAAACATACGCTGGAACTCGAAGGCTTTGCATCGGGCGTTTATACCATCCGGATTTTGACCGATAAGGGAATAGTGAGCCGGAAGTTGGATGTTGTGCGGTAGGTATAAGCTAAATATAGCAATGTCACATAATCCGTTAAGTTGCCCTGCCATGTTTTTTGTAAAAAATTATATAAAAAAATTTATACGATGAAAAAAAATTGCTTTCTTGTTTTCTGCTTTTTTGTTTTAAGCCAAGGTTTGTTTGCCCAAACTTCTACCATAAACACTACATCTACCTTTTCGGTCAACAACGGTTATGGTATCGTTACGTTTAATCTTCAGAATACCAATGCCTACCCAATCGTAGTTACCGAAATTAAGGGAGAGGGCTATATCGCTGGTGGGTCGGCTGCTTCCGTTTGGTACAATACCACCCCTGTAAGCGGAGCTCCCGGCATAATTTCTGCTGCCAATGGTTGGACACAGGTCGCAAGTTCCACTTTTGGATTTACGAGTTCGTATACGCTTGAAACTATGTTTTCGGGCACCAGCCTTAGCACCTTTGTTGTACCGGCCGGCACTACCTACGGCGTGGCCATATATTCAGTTTATCAAGGCTATTATACCATGAGTGCGGGAACCGTCACCTTCTCGGCCGGTGGGGTCAACCTATTAACCGGTACCAATATTAGCTATGGCGGCGGCACGCCGGGTACTACCGCACCCAGCAACACGCCAAGAGGCTGGGTTGGGGAGATTTCCTTCGAACCGCAGGTGACCATTACGGACAATGCCGGTATCACTTCTTCCGCGTCACCGCTCGACACGCCTTTTTGTTCCAATATATTTAAAGAAATTTCCGTTGTATATAAGAATTTGGGTGCCAATTCCATAACTACGGATAGTATAGGGTGGTCGGTAGATGGGGTTTTACAGCCAAAGGTAGCCATGACCACCACGCTCAGTAGCTATTTTGACAGTACAACCGTTGTGCTTGGGGAAGTATTATTTCCATTGAGTCCGTCGCAAGCCGTAGAAATTAAGGCATGGCCCACCTTGCCAAACGGGGTGACGGATAATGACCCTTCGGACGACACCTTGGCTTTTAGCATGGCCGCCGGCAAGCAAGGAATCAGTATACAAATTAGCCCCCAAGATACCTTTATGTGTTCCGGCACTACGTTGGTACTCGATGCGGACACGCACTCGTCCAGCCCCATTTATATTTGGGACAATGGCGTAATCACGCAAACGCGGACTATTTACGGCGGGGGCACGTATTGGGTGAAAGTGCAAACTTCGGATGGCTGCGTCGATTACGACACCGTTACCATAGAAGAATATGCGAACTTGGGCATCA
>JASGFI010000037.1:0-21804 GCA_047605615.1 Edaphocola sp.
TCTGGAACGACGGACGGAAGGCGCGCCACTGGAAATTGGTGAAGCTGTGAGGGGGAAATAGTCCCAATCTTTGTGCGGTATAGAAATGATTTTTTCCACAGAAAACTTATACCAAACTCCCCGCTATGCCCGCAAATATGGCCGACAGCTTGGGAGCCGCGGCATTGGCGGCTTCGAGTACTTCCTCGTGGGTGATAACGTTGAGTTCGTCGCGTATGCCCAGGTCGGTAATGATGCTGGCCGCAAACACTTTCATGCCGCCATGAATGGCCACTATCACCTCCGGCACGGTACTCATGCCCACTGCATGGCCACCTATTACGTGCAGCCACCCATATTCGGCGCGGGTTTCAAAGGTGGGGCCTTGCAAGCCTATGTACACGCCTTCCTGTACGGGTATGTGCAACGAAGCGGCTATCTCCCGGGCCTTGCCCAATAGTGCGTAACTGTATGGCTCGCTCATATCGGGGAAGCGGGTACCCAGGCGGCTATCGTTGGGGCCGCGTAGCGGATGTTCGGGAAATAGGTTGATGTGGTCGCGGATAAACATGATGTCGCCCACCTTGAAGTTTTTGTCCATGCCGCCCGCGGCATTGCTGACCAATAATGTTTGCACGCCCAATGCCTTCATCACCCTTACCGGAAAGGTTACTTGCTGCATGTCGTAGCCTTCGTAATAATGAAAGCGGCCCGCCATCATCATTACCGGACAGCCGTTGAGGGTGCCGAATATCATTTTGCCCGCATGGCCCTCCACGGTGCTTTGCGGAAAGTGGGGAATGTCGGCGTAGCTGATTTCGGTGGCTACGGTTACGGCCTTGGCAAGGTCGCCCAGGCCACTGCCGAGTACGATGCCCGCTATGGGTTGAAGGGTGATGCGCGATTTTATGTAGGCGGTGGTTTCCGCTATTTTGTCGAATAACATGTAGGCTGTTTTGTGATTAAAGCAGGGTGTCGTTGTGTGGTTGTTGCCCGGGAATGATTATCGTGTCGTCGTTGGAGGGCAAGTCCACCGGATAGCGTTCCTGTAGCGACTGCATGGCCGCTTTGCGTTTCAGCAATTGTTCTGCCAGCAGTTTCATGTTCTTGCCGGCTACGTTCAGCACGCTGTTTTTCACCCTGATGGCGGCTATGGTGCGGGTCAGTATGAAAAACAACAACGCCAATATTATGCCTGCGCCGCGCAGCGTCCACTCCAGTGCGTTGAGGTCGCGCAAGTGGTATTGTTGCGGCCTCAGGCTGTCGTGTTCCAATTGGGTAATTAAGTAAAATGGGTAGAGCTTGTCCATGAAAAACACGAATGTCAAACCGGCTATGACCAATAGCCAACAAAGTATCTCGCCCAAAATCAGGAACCCGGCATTGATTAGCCTGCGGGCGGCGGGTTGGCGCAGCGAGGTGGCCATGGGGTCGATGAGCGTTACCTGTTCGGCCACACTCTTTTTCTGTTCCTGAAAATCGCGGACAAGGTCTTGCTGAAGCGTAGTGGGTATCATCGGAATTGTTGCACGGGTATTAGCTGGCGAAAGTATCTATTGGTTAAGTGAAAATCAAAATTAGTGGATAGAAGTTATGCACATATCGGCAGAAAAATTGCGGCCAAACAAGGATGAATGTTGCTTGCCGAAAATTTTTCCAAAAAAATGAACGTTCATTCATTTTTTGCCGTAATATTGCCTCATGGATAAAAGGCAGGCCATACTCAAAAGCGTGTTGAAGCTGGTGAACCGCGAGGGTTTCTACCACCTCAACATGAAAAACATAGCCAAGGAAGCCGGGGTGGCGGCAGGTACTATCTACCTGTATTTCAAGGGCAAGGAAGACCTCATCAATGCCTTGTATGCCATGGTTATGACCGAGTTCAACGAAAAAGTGCTGGAGGGGTACAAAGAGGGAAAACCCGTGAAGGACAATTTCTTTGACATGATGGCGTGCGCCGTTGATTTCTATCTGGAAAGCCCCGACAATTTTAGTTTCGTGGAGCAATATACCTATGCGCCTTTCCTTTTCAAAGAAAACCAGGACGAGAATTTTTTGCTCTTGTTGCCCATTTACAAAATGATGCGGCAGGGCAAAAAAGACGGCATCATCAGGAACGTTCCCGATAGCGTGTTGCTGTCGTTGATACATGGCCCCCTGAATACCATTATCAAACTGCACCTGGCACACAAAACGGATTTGAACAAGAAAGGTGCCAAACAAAAGTTTTATGAGGCGGTATGGCAGGCAATAGCCACGTGAACCATAGGTGGTTTGGGTTGTTTTGAGGCAGAGAAAAAAATATTGCAACACAGGGATACAAGAAAAACAGTACTCTTTCTTTTTCAATAAAAAAAATGATGAACCGAATAATCAGGAAGGTGGCCGTGTTAGGCTCGGGCGTAATGGGAAGCCGCATTGCTTGCCACTTTGCCAACGTGGGCCTCGAAGTGTTGCTGCTCGACATTGTACCCAAAGACGCAGCCGCCGACGACAAAAAGGCACGCAACAAGATAGTGAACGATGCTTTGGCTTTTGCCTTGAAATCGAACCCATCGCCTATTTACAGCAAATCGTTTGCCCGCAGAATCGATACCGGAAATTTTGACGACGATTTGCCCAAAATCAAAGACTGCGACTGGGTGATAGAAGTAGTGGTGGAACGGCTGGATATTAAAAAGCAGGTATTTGAAAATGTGGAAAAATACCGCAAGCCCGGCTCGTTGATTACCTCCAATACTTCGGGCATCCCTATCCACCTGATGGGCGAGGGCAGGAGCCGGGATTTCAAAAAACACTTCTGCGGCACGCACTTCTTCAACCCGCCGCGCTACCTGCGCTTGCTGGAAATAATACCCACCCCCGATACCGACAAAGAGGTGGTGGATTTCTTGATGCAATACGGCGAAAAATACTTGGGCAAGACTACCGTGCTGGCCAAAGATACGCCCGCCTTCATTGGCAACCGCATTGGCGTGTTCAGCATGATGAGCCTGTTGCGATACGTGGAAAAAACGGGCATGACCATTGAAGAAGTAGATAAACTTACCGGCCCCGTGGTGGGCAGGCCAAAATCTGCAACCTTCCGCACTGCCGACGTGGTGGGGATAGACACCTTGGCCTTGGTGGCCAATTCGCTGGTGGCCAACGTACCCGACGACGAAGCCAAAGACCAATTGGCGGTGCCCGACTTCGTGAACAAGATGATAGCCAACAAATGGCTGGGCAGCAAGACCGAACAAGGATTTTTCAAAAAAGTAAAAGGCGAAAGCGGCAATAGCGAAATACATGCCTTGGATTTGAAAACCTTGGAGTACAAGCCTTCTGCCAAGGTGAAAATCCCCATTTTGGACACCGTTAAGCCCATTGACGATTTGCGCCAAAGGTTGAAAATATTGGTTGCTTCAAAAGATATGGCAGGTGAATTTTATCGGGCTACCTTGTTCCCCTTGTTCGCTTATTCGAGCAACCGTATTCCCGAAATTTCGGATGAGCTGTATAAAATAGACGATGCCATAAAAGCTGGTTACGGTTGGGAGCTGGGGCCGTTCGACACTTGGGATGCCTTGGGCGTGGCCGATACCGTAAGGGCCATGGAAGCCGCCGGCAGCAAGCCCGCGCAATGGGTGTACGATATGTTGGCTGGCGGTCATTCCTCTTTTTACAAAGTAGAAAATGGCCATCGCTTGTATTACGATATTCCCACAAAATCGTACCGGACAATACCCGGCACCGAAGAGTTTATCTTGCTGGAAAATATCCGTGCCAGCCACACTGTTTGGAAAAATAGCGGCACCACCATTACCGATTTGGGCGATGGCATCATCAACCTCGAATTTCATACCAAGATGAACAGCATTGGTGGCGAAGTGATAGAGGGCATAAACAAAGCGATAGACCTTGCCGAAAAAGAATACAAGGGTTTGGTCATTTCCAACGAAGGAGCCAACTTCAGTGCCGGCGCCAATGTGGGCATGATATTCATGATGGCGGTGGAGCAAGAGTACGACGAACTGGACTTTGCCATACGCCGGTTCCAAAACACCATGATGCGCGTGCGTTACTCCTCCGTTCCGGTAGTGGTGGCGCCGCACAATATGGCTTTGGGCGGTGGCTGCGAAGTGTGTTTACACGCCGACAAGGTAGTGGCACATGCCGAAACTTATATGGGCCTCGTGGAATTTGGCGTGGGCCTCATACCCGGTGGCGGCGGCACCAAGGAGTTTGCCGTGCGCCTTTCCGATTCGTTGCACGAGGGCGATGTGGCCCTGAACGTTTACCGGGAAAGATTTTTGACCATTGGCCAGGCCAAAGTGTCCACCAGTGCCGAAGAAGCATTTGAGTTGGGCTATTTGCGCCGAGGTAAAGACAAGGTGGTGGTATCGCGCAACAGGGTACTGGCCGAAGCCAAAGCCGCCTGCTTGGAATTGGCAGATGCCGGTTACGTGCAACCCGCGCGCCGCAAGGACATAAAGGTATTGGGCAAAGAGGCTTTGGGGCTTGCGTATCTGGGTGCCAACTCCATGCTGGTGGGCAATTACATCAGCGAACACGATGTGAAAATATCGCAGAAACTGGGGTACGTACTGGCCGGTGGCGACCTGTCGCAACCCACCGAGGTCAACGAACAATACTTACTCGATTTGGAACGTCAAGCATTTTTAAGCCTCACCACCGAACGCAAAACACTGGAACGCATACAGTCTATCCTGACAGGCGGAAAGGTGCTGAGGAATTGACTTTTACGAGTATTGAGACACACAAATATCAGGTATCAGGATGTTGGTAGCCGTTATCAAATTTTCCCGATGGAATGTCTTGATACTTGATTCCTGATACCAGATACAAAAAATAAAACCATGAACGCATACATAGTAGCCGGTTTAAGAAGTGCCGTTGGGAAGGCCAACCGTGGCGGCTTTCGCTTTACCCGTCCCGATAGGCTTGCAGCCGATGTGATAAAACAATTGATGGCTTCGGTGCCCCAAGTGAGTGCCGGGCAGGTGGACGATTTGATAGTGGGCAATGCCATGCCCGAAGCCGAGCAGGGCTTGAATTTTGCTCGGTTTGTTTCGCTCATGAGTTTCGATACCGACAAGGTGTCGGCCATGACGGTGAACCGTTATTGCGCCTCCGGCTTGGAAACTATTGCTATTGCCGCCGCAAAAATACACAGCGGCATGGCAGATTGTATCGTAGCCGGTGGTTCGGAAAGCATGAGCCTGATACCCATGGGCGGCTGGAAGGTAGTACCCGATGCCGATACCGCATTGGCGCACCCTGATTATTACTGGAACATGGGGCTTACCGCCGAGCAAGTGGCCAAGGAATACAAGGTGAGCCGCGAAGACCAAGACGAATTTTCGTTGCAATCGCACCAGAAAGCCGTTAGGGCAATAGCCGAAGGCAAGTTCAGGGACGAAACCGCAGCCGTAACCGTCCACGAAGTATTTATAGACGAAAGCGGCAAAAAGGCAGCCCGCGATTTTGTGGTGCATACCGATGAAGGCCCGCGCGCCGATACATCGCTGGAAGCCTTGGCCAAGTTGAAACCCGTGTTTGCGGCCGGTGGAAGCGTTACGGCGGGCAATTCTTCGCAAACCAGCGATGGCGCTGCATTTGTGATGATAGTAAGCGAAAAATTCTTGAAGGAAAACAACTTGACCCCCATGGCCCGTATGGTTAGCTATGCCGCTGCCGGGGTGCCGCCGCGCATCATGGGCATAGGGCCGGTGGCGGCCATTCCCAAGGCATTGAAGCTGGCGGGATTGAACCAAGACGACATTCATTTATTTGAATTGAACGAAGCCTTTGCGTCGCAGTCGTTGGCGGTGGTGCGCGAACTGGGCCTCAATCCCGACTTGGTAAACGTAAACGGCGGGGCCATTGCCTTGGGCCATCCCTTGGGTTGCACCGGCACCAAGCTAACCGTGCAACTGTTGAACGAACTGAAAAGGCGGAAAGAAAAATACGGCGTAGTAACCATGTGCGTAGGTACCGGCCAAGGCGCGGCGGGCGTGTTTGAGATGATGTAGTGAGTAAAAATTTAACCGCAAAGGACACAGAATTTCCAAGGAAATATCGAAACAAATATCGGTGAACGCTGCGGTAAAATGGCGCGGCATTCTAAAATACAAAAAAGCAAAAAACAATATCAGAATTATGTCAACAATAGCAGAAAAAACAGCCATAAAAGGCGGCGAGTTCCTGATTAGGGACACCGAGGCCAACGACATCTTCATACCCGAAGACTGGAGTGAAGAACAATTGATGATTGCGGAAATGTGCCGCGACTTCTTGAAGCAAAACATAGACAACCAGCTCGACCGCATAGACAGCGGCGAAGCCGGCCTCATGCCCTCCCTGCTCGACAAAGCCGGGGACCTCGGCCTGTTGGGCATGAGCGTGCCGGAAGAATACAACGGCATAGGCAAAGACTTCGTTACCTCCATGTTGACTACCGAAGTGTTGGGCGCGGGCCATTCGTTTGCGGTGGCCTTGTCGGCACATACGGGCATAGGCACCTTGCCCATTCTTTATTACGGCAACGAGGAACAAAAGAAAAAGTACGTAAGCAAGCTGGCCACCGGCGAATGGAAAGGCTGCTATTGCCTTACCGAACCCGGTGCGGGGTCCGATGCCAATTCCGGCAAGACGAAGGCGGTGTTGTCCGAAGACGGCAAGCATTACATCCTCAACGGACAAAAAATGTGGATTACCAATGCCGGCTTCGCAGATGTGTTTACCGTATTTGCCAAAATAGACAACGATGCCAACCTGAGCGCATTCATAGTGGAAAAAGATTTTGAAGGCTTGAGCCTGAATGCCGAAGAACACAAGATGGGCATAAAGGGAAGCTCTACCCGGCAGGTATTTTTCAACGATTGCAAGGTGCCGGCAGAAAACCTGCTTTCCACCCGCGGCAATGGTTTCAAGATAGCCGTGAACATACTGAACCTTGGCCGCATAAAGCTTGGTGGCGCAGCCATTGGCGCAGCCAAAGAAGTGATTAACAAAGCGGTGAATTATGCCAATGAACGCGAACAGTTTGGCAGGCCAATAGCCAAGTACGGTGCCATAAAATACAAATTAGCGGAGCAATGTATCCGCACCTATGCCTCCGAGGCCGCTACCTACCGTGCTTCGCAAAATATAGAGGATGCTACCAATGCCTTGGTGGCCGGCGGCATGGATGCTGCCCAAGCCAAGTTGAAAGGCACGGAGCAGTTTGCCATAGAGGCCGCAATCATAAAGGTACATGCCTCGGAAGTGCTGGATTACGTAACCGACGAAGGGGTACAGATATATGGGGGCATGGGCTACAGTGCCGAAGCACCCATGGATCGCGCCTATCGCGATGCGCGCATCAACCGAATTTTTGAAGGTACCAACGAGATAAACCGCATGTTGTCGGTAGATATGATGTTGAAACGTGCCTTGAAAGGCGAGCTGGACTTGATGGGACCCGCACAAAAAGTAGCGGGCGAGTTGATGAGCATTCCCGATTTTGGGGGCGGCGAAGATGAAGGCATTCTTGCCAAAGAACATAAATATATCAAGGGCTTCAAAAAGGCCATTCTGATGACTGCCGGTGCAGCGGTGCAAAAGCTGATGCAATCTTTGTCGAAAGAGCAAGAAGTAATCATGTACCTGGCCGATATGTTGATGGAACTGTACGTGGCCGAATCCGTTTTGCTGCGTGTGGAAAAACTGGTGGGCCGCGAAGGCGAGGCAAACAATGCAGAGAAAATAGCCATGGCCAAGGTGTATGTTTTCGATGCGGCCCAAAAGATACACGTAGCCGGCCGCAATGCCCTCAACGCTTTTGCCCAAGGCGATGAAGCACGCATGATGATGATGGGGTTGCGCAGGTTTACCAAGGTGGATGATTATAATACCACCGAAGCAAGAAGAATGGTTGCCGCTAAATTGATAGCAGCAAACAAATATTGTTATTGATTGGTTGATGAAAATACGGAGTGCCGTGCGCGCTCCTAATTTTTGGCCTTTTTTTGTCGAATTGACAAACGTCAACATTTAATTTTTGTACAATTTTCCTAAAACAAATAGTATATGAAAAAAGCAACATTGCTGATGGTGGGTACAAGTTTGGTGGCCTCTTCCGTATGGGCCGGCAGCTTTCAGCTAAACCTTCAGGGCATAAGGCAGACCGCCATGGGTGGCAGTGGCGTGGCCTATCCTTGGGATGCCTCCACCATATTTTTTAACCCCGGCGGCCTTTCCCGGTTGGGCGGCATGCAGGCTTACGCCAGCGTACATTTTTTGACACCCCACGTCAGGTACGTACAAACGCCCACCGGCGACTATACCGCCGATACCAAAACACATTTGTCCACTCCCTTTGCCGTGTATGTGGGCGGCCCCGTCAAGAAGGGCAGCAGGCTGGGCGTTGGCGTGGCGGCCTATACGCCCTTTGGCAGCAGCATCAACTGGGGCGATGATTGGACGGGTCGCTATATCATACAATCCATTTCGTTACAAAGCATTTTCATACAACCAACCGTAAGCTATGCCGTCAACGACAATATTTCGGTGGGTGCGGGTTTTGTATATGGTTTTGGCAGCGTAGATATTACCAAAGCCATTCCGGTGCAAGATGCCACCGGTGCCGATGGCCAAGCCAAGCTCAAAGGTAACGCCCATGGCATGGGCTTCAATGTGGGCATACAGGTAAAGGCCACGGACGATTTGCGGTTTGGTGTTTCTTACCGTTCGGGCGTAACCATGAAAGTAAATAATGGCGATGCTGCCTTTACGGTACCCGCTTCTGTATCTGCCCAATTCCCCGCTACTACCTTTAAGACCGAACTTCCTTTGCCGGGAATATTGACGGTAGGTGCGGCTTACAAGGCCACGAAAGACTTGACCTTGCAGGCAGACCTGGTTTATGCAGGTTGGAAGAAATACGATTCCCTAAGTTTTGACTTTGAAGAAAATTTGGCCGTATCCGATGTACACGATGCCCGTTCGTACAAGAATACTCTGGCATTGCGTTTGGGTGCCCATTACCAGTTGTGCGAAGGCTTATCGGTAATGGCCGGTGGCGCATACGACCCAACACCCACGCGCAGCAATTTGGTGTCGCCCGATGCCGTAGATGCCAACCGCATTACCCTGGCTTGTGGGCTTACCTACAACCCGCTACCCAAGCTTACGCTGATGGGCGTGTTGAACTATACTACCACTTCCAAGCGCACGGTATCTTACGACCCCGATAATTTTTCGGGGGCTTACCAAATCAAAAGCCTTGCACCGGCAATAGGTGTGGCCTATTCATTCTAAAAAATAATTTTATCAAAGATATTTTATGAAACAGTACATTCCATTGCTCTCGATAATTGCCACAATGGCCATTGGTTCTTGCAAGCCCGGCATAGAACCGGTAAAGCCAAGTGCCGGACAGGCAGACTTTTCTACTTATGTGTCCATTGGCAATTCGCTTACTGCCGGTTATGCCGATGGCAGCTTGTACCGCAGCGGCCAGGAAAACTCTTATCCCTCCATGCTGGCCGCACAATTCAAATTGGCCGGCGGCGGCGATTTCAAACAGCCATTGTTGCCCGGTAACGCAGGTTGGCCCGGCTTGAAACGGGTATTGGGTTACAGCACAGATTGTGCGGGCACTACCGCCCTTGGCCCGATTTATTATACCGGCAGTTCGGACACGGCGGGCAGTGCCACCAACATAGCCTCGGCCGGGCCGTATAACAATGTGGGCATCCCGGGTATTCGGTGTATAGACTATACCCTTACCGGGTATGGAATGCTCAACCCCTATGCCACACGTTTTTTTAGCAATCCTGCCACGCAGCGTGCCATAGATGTGGCATTGCAACCCATACCTACTTTCTTTACCCTGTGGCTGGGGGCCAACGACGTGCTGGGTTATGCTACCAGCGGTGGTTCGGGTGTGGTAGGCGGCGTTACTACTATCGATATTTCGCCGCAGGCAGCCTTTAAGGCAAGCTATGATGCCGTGGTGAAAGCCTTGGTGGACATAGGCGCCAAAGGTGTGTTGATAAATATTCCCGATGTAACGTCCGTGCCATTTTTTACTACCGTGCCCGCCAAAGGTTTGGCACTTACCAGCGAAGCCCAAGTAACCGCGCTTAATACGGCCTATGCGGCCTTAGGTATCAGTTTTTCATTGGGAGCCAATTATTTTATCATAGCCGATGCCAGTGCCACCGGCGGCCTCAGGCAGATAAAAGATGGCGAATACATATTGCTGTCCGTGCCCCAAGACAGTATAAAATGCGCCGGCTGGGGTAGCGCGAAGCCCATACCCGCCCAATACGTGCTGGATGCCACGGAAGTGGCAAACGTGCAGGAAGCCACTACCTATTTCAACCAAGTAATAGCCGACAACGCCAGCCAGTACAACTTAGCGTTGATGGATGCCGACAGCTATTTGGGTACACTCAAATCCGGCATAACCTGGAATGGTGTAACCTTTAGCCCAACATACGTTACCGGCGGTGCTTTTTCGTTGGACGGCGTACACCTTACGCCACGTGGCTATGCCTTGGTGGCCAACCAAATTATCAAGGTTGTCAACGCACAATACGGGGCCACGCTTTCAGAGGTGGACGTAAACAAATACAACGGCATATTGTATCCGTAGCCTTTGCGGGAAAGACGCTTCCCGGTATATGAAGATGGCGGTAGTGCTGCGGTGCGTATTGCTCATAAATACGGAATAGGCAATTTTTGAAAAACTGAATTCATGATGGATAAAATTGTTTTCAGGACCAAAATAATGTGGTCGCAGATAGATGCCAATATGCACTTGCGCCACAGTGCTTATGCCGATTTTGCCGCATAGGCACGTATGGAAATGCTGATTGCGCTGGGCTTGTCGCCCGAAGTATTGGTTCAATTGAAAATAGGCCCCATATTGTTTAGGGAAGAGGCCGTTTACCTTAGGGAAATACATGCGGGCGATACCGTGAGCCTCACTTGCATATTGAAGAAATGCAGGGAAGACGGTGCGCGCTGGTCGTTCGTGCAGGAAGTGTACAGGGGCGATGGCGTAAAGGCCGCTACCGTCAATGTGGACGGCGCGTGGATAGATATGCAGCGACGCAAGCTCGCCGTTCCTCCGGCTGATTTCGTGCGGAAATTTTTGCAGGAACTGCCCCGTACCGACGATTTTTTATTGGAACCCGTACCGCCACCCAAAAACTAAGCATGGACAATAAATAGCAAGCAGGCCCGCGGCCTTAGTTCTTTTTTCCTGACAAAAAAATCAAAAAAACATGAAACGTACAGCATTGATGAGAGTACTGTTGCCGGTGGCCATTGGGCTGTTGGCAACATGCACCGCTTTCGCGCAGAGCGCAAGAATATTGGGTTATTGGTTCAACGAAGAGAAAGATGCCAAGGTGCAGATTTTCAAGGCTACCAATGGTAAATATTACGGCAAAATAGTGTGGCTCCAAGAGCCTGACAGGGACGGGAAACCTAAAACAGACATCAACAACCCGAAAGAAACCGAAAGGAACAGTCCATTATTGGGCTTGTTGATACTGAAAGGCTTCAACAAGGACAGCGACAAGCTATATGAAGACGGCACTATCTACGACCCCAAAAACGGCAAGACTTATAGCTGCAAGATAACCCAAGAAAGCGACAACCAGCTATCTATCAGGGGCTTCATAGGCATATCCTTGATTGGCAGAACCACCACATGGACCAGAACCACCAACTAATTTGAACAATGGAAAACATAGCTGCGCAATTTGAACATGCCGCAACCGACAGCAAGGCATTGGCCTCAAAGCCCGACAACGATACCTTGTTGCAGCTGTACAGCCTCTATAAACAAGCCACCCTGGGCGATGCCCCTGCCGATGGCGGCTATGGCATGTTCGACTTTGTGGCAAAGGCCAAACATGAGGCTTGGAAGGCATTGCAGGGCCTGGGCAAAGACGAAGCCATGCAGCAGTATGTTGAACTGGTAAACAAGCTGAAACAAAGCTAAATATGACCTATCTTTGGCAAATATTTAGTACTGAAATTTTAGAATTGGCATAACCAATGTCTGTAGTAATCATAGGTACCGGCAGCTATATACCGGAGCAGTGCATAGACGAAAAGGAGTTTTTGCAGCACGAGTTTTACAACCCCGATGGGTCGATCATTAAAGAAGACAACGCCCGCATCATACAGAAGTTCAAGTCCATTACCGGAATAGAGCAACGCCGGTACGCATTGGGCGACCAATCATCGTCCGACTTGGGTACCATAGCGGCGCAAAGGGCCATAACGGATGCAGGCATAGACCCCGAAACGCTCGGGGGTATCATAGTGGCGCACAATTATGGCGATGTGCCGTTGGGTAGCGTGCAGTCCGACACGGTGCCTTCCATGGCCAGCCGCATCAAGCACAACCTGCGCATAAAGAATGCCGATTGCATGGCGTTCGATGTATTGTATGGGTGTCCGGGTTGGATACAAGGCATGATAATAGCCGACCGATTTTTGAGGGGGGGCAACGGTGGGCGTTTCCTGGTAATCGGCACCGAAACTTTATCGCGCGTGAGCGACCCCCACGACCGCGACTCCATGATATATGCCGATGGCGCAGGTGCAGTGGTGGTAGAGCAACAACCAGAAAACCATCGGCAAGGAATCATAAGCTGGGCCAGCCGCTCCTATACTTACGAGGAAGCTCATTATCTGTTTTTTGGCGCATCGGACAAGCCCGGAGCTTACGTGGGTACACGATTCATAAAAATGTATGGCCGTAAGATATACGAGTTTGCGTTGAATTACGTGCCCATGGCCATGAAAGACTGTCTGGACAAAGCCGGTTTGCAAATAGACGACGTTAAAAAAGTATTGATACACCAAGCCAACGAAAAAATGGACGAAGCCATTATTGGCCGCTTGTTCAAGCTATATGGCCGGGACGAAGTGCCGCAGCATTTCATGCCCATGAGCATCCATACCCTCGGCAATTCGTCCGTGGCCACGGTGCCCACCTTGCTCGATTTGGTATTGAAGGGCAAATTGGCCGACCAAAAATTGGAACATGGCGACATAATATTGATGGCATCGGTAGGTGCCGGCATGAACATCAATGCCATAGCTTACAGGTTGTAATTTTTCGCGGCAACAACCCCAATATATGCCCATTGTCGAGATGCGACTAAGCGTTGGCGAGCCGGTACATTTGCCTTGTTGCGGTGTTGTGATGCTGGAAAGGGCTTGTTTCCTATACTTTTTCGGGGAGCTTTTGGGCATCACATCTTCAAAAAAGTAAGCAATGCCATGTCGCCCTGTATCAACATCAGCGATTTGCCATCGGGGGTGATGTTGAACTTGTAAACACGCTTTAGGAAATCCAAAAACTCCTTTTCCTTTTTATCGGGGCAGGCCATCAAGGTTATGGCCATTTCGCCCTTGAAGCTGATGCTGTCTTTGGTGGCCGCCAAGGGGCCGCTTATTTTGTTGCAACCGGCATAGCCGCTGAACCTGCGGTTTTTCACGTCGAAAGTAAGCGTGGGAATATCTTTGCCAAACAATTGCCGTGGGCTGCCCCCGGGAATATGATCCAATTGCCAGGTACCCGCCAATTGCGGATTGGGCTTTGATTGGGCATGTTTTTTGGCGAGGCTACAAGCCGTGCCGAACAATGAGGCAATCAAAAGGGGTAGGGCTAAACACTTGCGCATAACTTTGTTTTTTTACGGGTCTGCCGCACAAACATACGCCTAAATTATTTTGGCAGCGATAAAAATGCGTGTTTTTGCGGGTTATATTTTTGGTGCGATGCTGGCGCAAAATTTTTATCTTGCGGCACAATTATTGCCCTCTGGTACACTACTTCTTTGGTAACGATAATAATAAAAAATGTCCCAACATTCGCTCAAACATATAGCCATTGCAGGCAACATAGGTGCCGGCAAAACCACCCTTACCGAAATGCTGGCAAAGCACTACAAATGGGCGCCCCAGTACGAAAGCACGGAACACAACCCCTACCTGAGCGATTTTTACAACGACATGCACCGCTGGAGCTTCAACCTGCAGGTTTACTTCCTGAACAGCAGGCTGAAGCAATTGCTCGACATCCAGAATGGAAACGAAACCGTGATACAAGACCGCACCATTTATGAAGATGCCTACATTTTTGCCCCAAACCTGCACGAAATGGGGCTTATGTCGCGGCGCGACTTCGAGAACTACGCCCAGTTTTTCCAGACCTTGAAAAAAATGGTAAGCCCGCCCGACTTGATGATATACCTCAAAGCCTCCATCCCCACCTTGGTGGACCGCATACAAAAACGCGGCCGCGACTACGAAGAAAACATACGCCTCGACTACCTGAAACGCCTCAACGAACATTACAACAACTGGATAGGACGCTACAACGACGGCCCCTTGCTGGTTATAGATGCCGACAAAATACACTTCGACGGCAACGAAGACGGCCTTGGCCAAATAATAGGCCAGATAGACGCACGCCTCTACGGCCTGTTCTGAAAATTTGACAGTACTATTACAATACCCTTGCCCGTGGCCATCCGTGACGGCACTTACTTCGCTACCTTTGCTTGCGCACAGGCTCCCGTGTGCGTGCAACAAAACAACGAAATGTCAAAAACCGAAACCAAAGCATCGTTGCTGGTGGTGGAAGACGAGGAAAGCCTTCGCGAAGCCATCAAGCTCAACATGGAACTGGAAGGCTACGAAGTAACCGCCGTGGACAATGGCGCCGCCGTGCTGAAAGCCGTAAAAAGCGAATACTTCGACCTGATAATACTGGACATCATGCTGCCCGAAATGGACGGCATCACCGTGTGCGAGAACATAAGGATGCAGAACAACGAGGTGCCCATACTGTTCCTGTCTGCGCGCAACAGCGGTGCCGACCGCATAGAAGGACTCAAGAAAGGCGGAGACGACTATATGACCAAACCCTTCAACCTGGAAGAGCTGATACTGCGCGTGGAAAAATTGGTCACTAAAAACAAGAAGCTCAGGGAACGCAACGCCGCCCCGGACTTATACGCCTTCGGTAAATGCAAAATAGATTTTTCGGCACAATCGGCCAAGGACAAAGACGGCAAGTCGGTGGAACTGAGCAAGAAGGAAATGGCACTGTTGAAGCTGTTGATAGAACATAAGAACGAAGTGGTATCGCGCGAGCATATATTGCAGGTAGTGTGGGGCTACAATGTTTACCCCACTACCCGCACCATCGACAATTTCATCCTGAATTTCAGGAAATATTTCGAGAAAGATTCGCGCAACCCCAGGCATTTCCATTCGGTGCGCGGCGTGGGCTACAAATTCACCGAATAAAAGCCTGTTCCAGGATTTGTTTGATTCGTTTTTACCCGAAAATGGCGCATGGGCAAGCCCAAAAATAAAATTAAAGCAGGCTCAATTTGAAAATCTGAAAAGGGTTTTATATTTTTAACCGTTCAAAATGTTGAAATGATTAAGAAATATACGCTTGTTGTTGCCTGCGCCCTACTGGCCGCCACTGCTTGCAACAAAGACAAAGACATGGTGAACGCCACCGTGGTAGATACCGGAGACATTACCAACGAAGGTTGCGGCTACTTGTTGCGCCTGGAAGATTCTGCCTTGGTGCAGCCCAACTATTTGCCCTCGGCGTACCAACATGCCGGCATAAAAGTCAAGGTAAAATACACCCATACCGGGGTTATAGACACTTGCGATTATACGCCCAAGATATTTGACTTGGTATCTATCCAAGATATAAAAAACGACCGCGACTAAGGCACGGCTACCATGCCAAATCGGCATCGGGTGGCGGGTTTTTAAATTGCCGCCTCGAAATTATTTTTTCCGATTGCCGTTCGTATATCAGGACGGCAATTTTCTTTGCAATGTCCTGCCCGGTGGCCAAGGCCTGCTTTATTTTCTTTTCCGAAATATCGAGGCGGTACAGCAGCGAAAACAGTTGGTCGGGGTTGGCGGCTATCAATTGCTCTACCCTTGCTGCAAGGGCGGCTACCAACTTTTCGGCAGTAACGTATCCGCCCAAATCCACGTCGAACTGTTGTTCCAAGGCGGCTTGCAAGGCTTGGGTGTTGTCCGTCATCATATTTTGTTCCCTTAATGCTCCAAAGGTAGTTGTTTTGTGCGTGGGCGGTTTCGCCCGTCGAAGATTGTAGCTTCGTGGCCCTTGATAAAATTATAAGAACCAACGCCTTCCCTCCGTAACAAAAAGTTATTTACGCAAGCCCTTTAAACTTTTTCGCTGCATTTTGTTCTTTATTGCCGAATTTCGTCGGCCAAAAGTTGAATGGCGCAATTATAACGCCGCATTTTTTTAATCAAAACATCCAGATGAAAAAGTTTATCGCATTGCTGTTGGTAGCAGCCACGTTCGTATCTTTCAATGCCGCCGCGCAAGATGCCAAGGCCAAGGCCATACTCGACAAAGTAAGTGCCAAATTCAAGAGCATGGGTTCGCTGAAAGCCAACTTCAAGCTCGATTTGTTCGATGCCAAAGGCAAGTCCAAGGGAACCAAGAGCGGCACCTTTTTGATGAAAGGAAACAAGTACAGCGTGGACCTTGGCGGCCAGCAGATAAAGAGCGACGGGAAAAGCGTATGGACTTACCTGCCCGCCAACAAAGAGGTACAGGTAACTGCCTACGACCCCAATGCCCAAGCCATTTCGCCCGATAAATTGTTCAGCGGTTCCTACACACGCGATTATAAAAGTACCTACGAAGGCGAAAAAAACGTGGCCGGCAAAAAAGTTGACGTGATAGGATTGGTACCGATTACGGCTCGTGCTTTCAAGAAGGTTACTTTGTATGTGGACAAAGTTAGCACCATGATTACCGGCGGCGTAATGCTCGATAAAAATGGCGGCTCGTATGGTTATACCATTTCCGGCGTAACCCCCAACTCAAAGGTTTCAGATGCGGAATTTGCCTGGGATGCCAAAAAACACCCCGGCGTAGAAGTTATCGACCTGCGCTAATATGTTTTTGGCGAAAGAAAGCCCTGTCGTGTGCAATACACGGCAGGGTTTTTAATTGTTGACAATAGTTCTTTCTATCCAGTTTTCCCCAAAGCTATAAGGCAGGTAGGCCAATGAACTTACCTCTTTGGTGATGATGATGTTGGCCAATTTTCCCCGGGCTATGGAACCTGCCTCCTTTGCCAATTCCATGGCTGCCGCGCCGTTTATGGTTTGGGCATTTATGGCCTCTTCGGGGGTCATTTTCAACTGCGTGCAAGCCAACGAAAGCAATAGGTTCATATTGGCCGATGGGCACGAGCCGGGGTTGAAATCGGATGCAAGGGCCACGGGCAAGCCCGCATCAATCAATAAACGGGCAGGTTGGTATTGCATGCCCAAAAAGAAAGCCGCACCGGGCAATAGCGTGGGCATGGTATCGCTGTTCTTCAAAACATCCACCTCTTCCTGCCCCATGCTTTCCAGGTGGTCCACGCTTACGGCACCGTATTGCACGCCTGCCTGCACGCCCCCGGAACGATGCAATTGGTTTGCATGTATTTTGGGACGCAAACCGTATTTCAGCCCGGCTTCAAGTAGTGTGCCGGTTTCTGATACGGAGAAAAAACCATTTTCACAAAATACATCCATGAAGTCGGCCAGCCCTTCTGCCGCCACTTGTGGCAGCATCTCGTTTATGATAGTGTCTATATAGGCTTGGTGGTTTTCCTTGTATGCCATCGGGTAGGCGTGGGCGGCCAGGAAACTGGCTTTTATGGGTATGTTGCAGGTTTCCTTCAGCTTCCTGATTACGCGCAGCATTTTCAATTCGCCTTCGAGGCAGAGGCCGTAGCCGCTTTTGATTTCTATGGCGCCGGTGCCCAGTTCCATTGCATGGTGCAGCCGTGCCAAAGAAAGGTCGAACAATTCGCTTTCGTCCATAGAGTTGAGCTTGGCAGCCGAGTTGAGTATGCCGCCGCCGCGCGCCGCTATTTCGGCGTAGCTCAGCCCATTTATCCTATCTACGAACTCTTGCTCCCTGGGTGCGGCAAATACCAAGTGCGTATGGGCATCGCACCAAGCGGGCAATACCAGCTTGCCCGTGGCATCCAGCGTTTCGTCCACCCGAAATTCTTCAAGGCTTGTCATCTCTCCAAAATCCGCTATCCTGCCCTTGTCCATAAGCAGCCAGGCATTGTTGATGGACGGAAGCGTATTCATTTCTTTGCCGCAAACCTTCGATTTCAAAGCATCGTTGTCTTCTGTTTGCAGCAGTGATTTTATATTGGTTATCAGTCGGCGCATCTGTTGGTATCATGAATTGGTTTTCGTTGTTGGAGCATTTCGGCCAATGCTACAATCGGTATGCTTTTTTTGCATTGCCCGCAAAGGTAAACAACCTTTTCTGCCCGTTTCTTTTTGGCAACAGACCCAACCTAATGCAGGGGGATATATGTCTTGCCGTTCAAATGGGGAATTAGGGAAATGTTAATTATTGCCAACCCATTTTGAATACCCAACTAAATTACTTTTCTTGTAGTGGATTTAACTGATGTACCTATGATTTTAAGATTGTCAAAAATAATTGCGCTCTTTTGGCTTGTAATGGGCTGCGCAGATGGCTCATACGCGCAATTGTTGCCCGTCAACCAGCCCGAACAGAATGCCTGCAATGCCTTGTTGCTATGCGGCAATTCGTTCACCTCTCCCTACGCTTACCAAGGCGTTGGCACCGTTACTGACCTGTCTTCCACCCCATGCGGTAGCGGCGAAGGCAACAGCATGTGGCTGAAATTGGTAGTGAACACTGCGGGGACCATAGTCTTTGTCATATCGCCCACCACCACCACGGACGATTATGATTTTGCCGTGTTGGATGCCTCCGGCGGCTGTTCCAGCCTTAGCTCGTCCAATGTGGTGCGCTGCAATTTCAACAACAACTATACGGGCAGCAATGTCAATGGCCAGATAGGACTCAACAGTACCTCTACCACCAATTTCGTGACAAGCGGTACCACCGGCAGTTCTTATTGCCAACAAATAAATGCCGCGGCCGGCGACGTATACCTCATCATGATTAATAATTTTGGCACTTACAGCACGGGCAATACCCCTACTTCGGGGTTCACCATTGATTTTTCGGGTTCTACCGCCATCTTTTACGATACCGTGCCCCCCACTTTCTCTTACCTCACGGCAACCGATACTTGTGCGTGGAAAGACAGCATCACCGTGTACCTGAATACACAAGTTAAATGTACTTCCATAACGGCATCGGGCAGCGATTTCCAATTAAGCCCAAGCGGCACCATAGCAAGTGCCACGGGCGTTAGTTGCAGCGGTACCAATGGCTATACGCAAAGCATAAAACTCTATTTTGCTTCCTCTTTGTCCCCCGGTACCTATACCCTTAAAGCCACTACGGGAACAGATACGAATACATTGCTCAACTTGTGCGACATCGCTATGCCTGTTGGCGATTCCATTCAGTTTACCATTGCGCCCAAAGTTGCGTATGAAACGGCAGATTTAAGTTGTACCTCATTAACTGTTCATACCGTTGCTCCGTTTTTGTGTAGCAGCCTGGCCACCAATGGTTCCGATTTTGTCATTAGCGGCCCCTCAACCGTAGGGGTGTCGGGGGCTACGGCCGTTGGTTGTACCGCAGCAGGATACAGCAATACCATTTTGGTTACTTTGTCGGCTCCCATAACCCAGTCGGGCACTTACGTTTTGGCTTCGCAAACAGGTACCGACGGCAATACACTTTTGGACCAATGTGCCGATTCGCAGGCAGTGGGCGATACTATTGCATTTGCCGCCACGGCCAACCCTGTTCTGCAACTTCCGGACAGCTTGGTTACGTGCAGCAACACGGGCATCGTTCTCCCGCTTACAATCACCAACCCCGAAACCGGCATAAGCTACTATTACAACTGGTCGCCCGCTTCGGGACTTGACAACGCATCGGCGGCACAACCATTTGCCAACCCATCGGGAGACCAATGGTACACGGTGACAGTGACCGGCGACAACAGCACCATGTGCTCGGCCAAAGACTCGGTGTATGTGCACAACCTAATGGGCATGAGCATAATAACCAATGATACTACGATATGCGACGGCTCCTCCTTTTTGGTAGATGTAAACGGCAGCGATGAATATAGTTATATTTGGACACCCGCAACCGGAGTCAGCAATGCGTCTGTCAAGGAGCCTTATATCGGCCCAACGACCAACACGGTTTATACCCTTACCGCTTCGTACCCGGGTTGCAACGATACCGCCGACCAAATAACCGTAAGCGTAGAACCCAACCCCACCAATTTAGAGCTTACGGCCGACAGGATAGCCATGTGTCAATATGATAGCATCGTGTTACATGCGGTGGTCACACCTTACGGTTATAGTTTTAGCTATTCTTGGACACCGACAGGCAGTTTGGAATACGCCACAGGCCCCAACAATGTATTCTTTGGCGATACCTCTACCACGGTAAAGGTATTTGTCACGACGCCCATTGGGTGTAGTGCTTCGGACAGTATCAGGTTAACGGTTTACCCGGGCAACTTCGGTTCGGTATTGGCCAATGATTTGGGCGTATGTCCTTCGGACAGCGTGCAGTTGGAGGCGCAAGGCGGGGCAAGTTATTTGTGGACACCCGGCTCAGGATTAAGTGACAGCACCATAGCCAACCCGGTTGCCTATCCTTTGGTGGGCACTACTTATAGTGTGCTGATTACCGACAGGTATGGTTGCGTAGATACCCAGTTGGTAACGGTAGCCGTATATCCCGGTGCGGTATTGGCAATGCCGGATAGTGTAGTGATACACCACGGCGAACAATATCATATTCAGCCGCAAACCAATGCCCATTATTTCTCTTGGTTCCCGCCTTCCGGGCTGACGGCCGATAACGTGTCCGACCCTTACGCCTATCCCGAGGTACGTACCCGGTATTTTGTTACCGCCACCACCGAACCGGGGTGCAGCATAAAAGATTCCATAGATATTTTGGTCGAAAATACCATGATAGATATGCCGAATGCTTTCGCCCCCACTGCCGGCTCCTTTAAACCGGTATTGGCAGGTATTGCCTACCTCAAATATTTCAACGTATATAACAGGTGGGGACAAAAAGTATTTTCTACCACGGACATAAGCAAGGGTTGGGACGGCTCCTTCAAGGGTACCGCTCAGCCGGTAGGGGTATATACTTATACCATAGATGCCGTAACGGACGATGGGCGGCCTTTCGTGAAAAATGGGAATGTGACCCTTGTCAGATAGGCAAAAGGAAAATGGCACAAGGCAGCCACAGCAACATGTTGTGGCTGCTTTGTTGTTCTTTCGCAGTTAAAATTCGTAATCCCCGTAAAACGTTGCCACAACGAGCATCATCTTGAGTACTACCACAAATCATATATGCCCCGGATGTGGCCATTCGTTTTTTTGCAATGCCGGCAATATAGCCTTATGCAACTGCCGCACACTCGCGTTCACGCAGCTTGAACTTTCCTGCCTGAACCAAAAATATGCCACTTGTTTGTGCAACGAATGTCTGGTCAAGATAAAAGAGCAACTTTCAGATACTCGCGAAATGGCTTCCGGCATTAATGTAAAACAACCATAAGAAACCGACAATGCCATGAATGTACGGGAGCGAACAGATTGCCTCGGAAACAAGGGTATTCAAAGCGGTTTCCACTTGTTAAGACTAGAGTGTAGTCTTGTTGCAGCCATAGGAAACTCAATAAACGACATTCATGGTTTTTTTTTGTTTAATTATATAGGCTATACCTGTTGTGCATTTAGGCTAAGTTGATTTTCAGTTTGTTTAAACTTCTATTA